>JALWJW010000216.1 GCA_026996935.1 Hyphomicrobiales bacterium | reverse complement strand
CTGACATATCGGCCAATTGGTCGTAACCTCTTGTAAACAAACAATATCATTTCCCTTAATCGCAGAAATAATACGATCGAGATTATAGGTTTCATCCTGCCCAAAACCGTAGTGAATATTATATGACGCAATTTTCATCATCGCCCCCTTGTGACCCATGGTGTTTTCGCATTATCATATTCCCAAACCGTGATACCAAGTACCAAATTCAATTATAAGGTTAGACCATGCCAAAACTGATTAAACTACTATTTGCCGCATTTATTGTCTCATTTATGGCAAGTGTACCAATATCACAAGCGGCAGGAACGGGAAAAGTTGTTGGCGGCGAGCAACACCGCGCACCCGACTGGTTTAAAGAAACCTTTCTTGACTTCAAAGAAGATGCCAGCGAAGCCGCCGCTGAAGGCAAACACGTGATGATTTTCTTTGATCTTACCGGCTGTCCCTATTGCGCCCGAATGATGGCTGAAAGTGTTGAACCCCAACGCGCTTTAATCGAACCTTATTTCAACTCCATCGCCATAGACATTAAAGGCGCGCGCGAAGTTTCCACTGATGGTGAAAACCAAATGACAGAAACCCAACTGGCAAAAAAAATGGCCATTCGTTTCACCCCGACAATTGTATTTCTTGATGAAAATGCAAAGCCGGTGTTTCGCATTAACGGTTTTTGGAACCCGGCTCAATTTCGTATAGCTCTAAAATATGTTCGCACCAAAGCTTACAAAAAAATGAACATCAGCGCCTTTGCCAAATTGCAGAAAGCAGCCCCCGTTTACAAATTAAAAGATCATCAGTTACTAACAAAAGTTACCGATTTTTCAAAAATAAAAACACCATTGCTTGTATTGTTTGAAGATGAAACCTGCTCGGCCTGTGCAGAGCTGCACGAAAGCGTCCTCAACCGCAAAGCCGTCCTTAACGAACTGCAAAAGTTCACTTTCGTTCGCCTTAACCCCCGCAAAGATACCGCGATCATTGACCCTGAAGGCAACAAAACCACATCAGCAAAATGGGCCGAAAAACTCGGCATTCGCTTAAGCCCGACCTTTGTATCATTCGATGAGGGCAAAGAACGCCAGCGCGTTGACGGCACCTTATACTCACACCATTTCTCTGCCATTTTGGCTTATGTCTCTGGCAAACATTATAAAAAATACCCCACATGGCTTGGCTATTTGCGGGTATTTTCAAAAAACATACTTCAAAGCGGTAAAAATGTTGACCTGTCAAAAGATGGGGTTTCTGCAAAGCAATAAAACGATAAGGTGTTTAGGGTCAGGACTCACTAATGCCTTTAAGCTCACCAGACATCAAACCCTTGGCACTACCAAAAATAGTGCAAAGAGTGCTGAGGGCTGGAACGGACAACATTGCCAATGAAGAAAAAAAACATTTCATCGCCCTCAACATCGTTGGCTATATGGCGACCCTCACCTCATTAAATTACGCCGCCACCTATGCCGCCCAGGATTTTACCAACCTAAAGCCCCTTGTTTACGGCAATATCATCTCAGCCATTCTCACCGCCTGCGTACCGTTTTTTCATCGCTTTGGGCGATTGGTCTCAATCTATTTGCTCGTCAGCGTGATCTTTGTTTCCATCTATTATTTCATTTCAATCCTTGGCCGTGATGCAGGTATTCAGCTTCACTATATCGGCGCATCGGCTGTTATTATGGTCGTCGCCGGCAAAAAATATCTGCACTACTCCATCCCCACCATCATCCTTGCCAGCATCTTGCATTTAGCCGCTTGGTTTCAGTTTCCCACCCCGCGTGCTGGCCTTGTCCTTTCCAAACAGTTCGTTGATTTTCTCTATATATTTTCCGTTCTGTCCATCACCGCCGTCATTTCAATAGTTGTGTATTACGCCTTCCATCAAGTGCGCCAAGCTCAGGCGCGAACCGATGCCCTGCTCTATAACATCATGCCGCGCGAAATTGCCGAGCGCTTAAAGGCTGCCCCTGACGAAACCATTGCCGATCGGTTTAAAAAAGCCAGCATCATTTTTGCCGATATGACGGGCTTTACCCAATTAACCAACCAACTTGGCCCGTACCAGACCACACAATTATTAAACGATCTTTATTCTGAATTTGATACTTGTGCTGCGGCACACAATGTAGAAAAAATCAAAACCATCGGCGATGCTTATATGGCCGTGGCGGGAATCCCCAAACCAAACAAACACGACACCGAAAACATTGCCAACATGGCGGTCCAATTCATGCAAATCGCCCAAAAGGTCAGCAAGCGCCACGGGGTTGATTTTGGCCTGCGCATCGGCATCGCCTCTGGCCCCGTCATGGCAGGCATCATCGGCAAAGACCGCTTTGCCTATGACGTTTGGGGCGATGCCGTAAATCTCGCCGCCCGCCTAGAACCCATCGGCAAACGCGGCCACATCATGGTCGATGATATTTTACACGACACCCTGTCCGAAAAATTCCATTTCAAACCCGTAGTTGATCTCGACCTCAAAGGCATCGGCAAAGTGACTGCGTGGCGGCTAGAGACTGATAAGCTGCCTAATGAATAAATATCTAAGTACGAGTCACTAACTTCCTAAACTTTACAACCGTTTTCAAAGCTCCCCTCATAACCCAAGGTGAGGGGAAAGTCAGTTTAAGAAAGCGAGTTTCACACCAAAAAAACCAAAGGTTGCAGCAAAACAGCGCTTAATCCATTTCATCACGGACGGACGCTGTATCACATAATATCGTGCATAGGACGCAAATGCCCCATAAACCACAAACACAACAAAGGTCATCACCATAAAAACAAGGGCTAACCAAATAAGTAAAGCAGTTACGTTCACAGTATCAGGAGAAACAAACTGAGGTAAGAAGGCTAAAAAGAAAAGTGACAGTTTCGGGTTCAAGATATTCAGCAATGTACCCGTCATCGCGAGACGTGCAAAACCCACTTCTTCTTTGTTTTCCGATACTTCCATGACGCTATCATCCTTCAATACCTTCCAAGCCATATAGAATAAATACGCAACACCTAAGTATTTTATCATTTGAAACGCAAGGGCGCTGGTATGGAGAAGCGCAGCTAGACCAATGATACTTGCGATTGCAGCAGGAACTATACCCATAGTACAGCCAAATGCCGCCGCAACACTAGCTTTAAAACCGCGCCCAATACCAATGGCGAGTGTATAAATGACACCTGTTCCTGGCAAAAGCACCACGACAAGGGACGTGAGAAAAAATTCCAGTGACATATTTTACTCCATCAAGTTTGTTTCACAATCAACAATTGCCCTACTATTGTCAACGACCACTTCCTTCACACCACCATCACTCCCCTAAACCAAAACCGCACCAAAAACTTAAGGTCTTTGCCATCGTCTTCAACCTGCTATAAAAAGGAACGAAACGAGAATCAGCCAGATTAACAGCGACAGACGCAAAACATATGTCATCAAACGACCCGAACAATTTCAAGCCCGCACCGCCTGCCCCCAAGTCTGGCAGCCTATCATCGCGTGCGATGCAAGGTGCGGGGCCTAAAGCGGCGGGCAACGCTGCCTATTTACAACAGCTAAACCCAGAGCAACGCGATGCGGTGGAAAGTCTTGATGGGCCTGTGTTGGTTTTGGCTGGTGCTGGCACGGGCAAAACCCGCGTCCTGACCACCCGCTTGGCCCACCTGCTCGGCACACAAAAGGCTTGGCCGGGGCAAATCTTGGCCGTGACTTTTACCAACAAAGCAGCCAAAGAAATGAAAGAGCGCATCGGCACGCTGATCGGCTCCATGGTTGAGGGCATGACATGGCTTGGCAC
>JALWJW010000215.1 GCA_026996935.1 Hyphomicrobiales bacterium | reverse complement strand
CCTCAAAACATAAAGTATCGCTGGGCCATGGGGAGTTCCTCGGCGGGTTCGCAGGTTAGGAGTTCGCCGTCGGCGCGCACTTCGTAGGTTTCCGGGTTTACTTCAATATCGGGTGTTGCATCATTGTGAATCATGTTCTTTTTGGTAATGCCGCTGCGGGTGTTTTCAACGGCGATGAGTTGTTTTTCTAAACCTAAATCATTGGCAATACATTTTGTTGCTGCTGCTTTTGAAACGAATGTCACAGCACTATTGGTCAATGCTTTTCCAAAGCTGGCAAACATCGGGCGATAATGCACTGGTTGTGGCGTGGGGATGGAGGCGTTGGGGTCGCCCATGAGGGCAGCGGCAATGGATCCCATTTTTAAAATCATGTCAGGCTTTACCCCAAAAAAGGCGGGAGACCATAAAGCCAGATCAGCCAGTTTTCCCACTTCAATCGAGCCGATGTGTTTTGACATGCCGTGGGCGATGGCGGGATTTATCGTGTATTTGGCGATGTAGCGTTTGGCACGGAAATTGTCGTTGTTGCCTGTTTCCTGCGGTAATGGCCCGCGCTGTTTTTTCATCTTATCGGCGGTTTGCCAGGTGCGGATAATCACTTCGCCAACGCGGCCCATGGCTTGACTGTCTGATGCAATTATCGAGAAGGCACCGATGTCGTGCAAGATGTCTTCTGCGGCAATGGTTTCTTTGCGGATGCGGCTTTCGGCAAAGGCGATGTCTTCGGGAATCGATGGGTCCAAGTGGTGACAGACCATCAGCATGTCCAAATGTTCTTCGATGGTGTTAACGGTGTAGGGGCGTGTTGGATTAGTAGAAGACGGGATGACATTCATCTCGCCGCAAATTTTGATAATGTCGGGCGCATGGCCACCGCCGGCCCCTTCGGTGTGGAAGGCGTGGATGGTGCGGCCTTTGAAGGCATTGGTGGTGTTTTCAACAAACCCTGACTCGTTCAACGTATCGGTGTGGATCATCACCTGCACGTCCATCTCATCAGCAACCGATAAGCAGCAATCAATGGCGGCGGGTGTGGTACCCCAGTCTTCATGTAGCTTTAATGAGCATGCGCCTGCTTCAACCTGTTCGACGAGTCCTTGGGGTAACGAGGCATTGCCTTTGCCAGCAAAAGCTAAATTCATCGGGAAGCTTTCAGCCGCCTGCAACATGCGCGAGATGTGCCAGGCACCCGGTGTGCAGGTGGTGGCATTGGTGCCAGTGGCCGGGCCCGTGCCGCCGCCAAGCATGGTGGTGATGCCAGCGTTTAAGGCTTCGTCAATTTGTTGGGGGCAGATGAAATGAATGTGGGAATCAAAACCGCCAGCGGTGAGGATTTTCCCTTCGCCTGCGATAATTTCGGTGGACGGGCCAATGATGATGTCGACATTGGGTTGGGTGTCGGGGTTGCCCGCTTTGCCAATTGAATGAATGCGGCCGTCTTTGAGTCCAACATCGGCTTTGTAAATGCCTGTGACATCTAAAATAAGGGCGTTGGTGATAACCGTATCAACCGCGCCGTTTTTGCGGGTGACCTGGGATTGGCCCATGCCATCACGGATAACTTTGCCGCCGCCAAATTTTACTTCCTCTCCATAAGTGGTAAGGTCTTTTTCTACTTCAATGAAAAGTTCTGTGTCGGCAAGGCGCACCTTGTCCCCCGTAGTGGGGCCATACATGGCGGCATAATTTGAACGGCTGATTTTTGATGACTGTGTCATTAGAGTTTCCCCATTATTTTCTGGTTAAACCCATAAACCGTTTTAGAACCCAAAAGGGGAATGAGGTTGACTTCACGTGTTTGGCCCGGTTCAAAACGGACAGCGGTTCCAGCGGCAATATTAAGTCGAAGTCCTCTGGTGGCGGAACGGTCAAAATCCAGTGCCTGATTGGTTTCAAAAAAATGATAGTGTGAGCCAACTTGCACAGGGCGGTCCCCCGTGTTGGAAACGCTTAGGGTAATCGCTGTTTGATCTTGATTGAGAGTGATGTCGCCATCTTTGGTGATGATTTCGCCGGGGATCATTTGTAGGTTCCTTTGTCTATCATCGGATGGGATCGTGAACGGTGACAAGCTTGGTGCCATCACGAAAGGTGGCTTCAACCTGCACGTCGTGGATCATTTCGGCAATACCATCCATCACATCATCGCGGGTTAATACTTTAGCGCCTGAGGCCATGAGTTCGGCAACGCTTTTGCCATCGCGCGCACCTTCAACAACAAAATCAGTGATTAAAGCAATGGCTTCGGGGTAGTTGAGTTTAACCCCGCGCTCGCGCCGACCACGGGCCACCATGGCGGCAACGGATATGAGGAGTTTGTCTTTTTCCCTCGGTGTCAGGTTCATTTGTTCGTACCTTTAAACTGTTTGTTTCGCGCTATTATTACATATTCCAAACACGTGGCAACAGCGCTCTCTCTGTTTTGTTGTTTGTGACTTTTATGAGCAGTTGGTTCAATAATAAAATAGTCGCTGTGCGTAATTGCTGACCATCGGGTGATAAAATCCGAACGATAGTAATTTTATCAAATGATGTAGCATGTCCTATAATGGGTTGGTTGCCTAAAATAAAATTTGCGATGATGGATATATCGCGGGCTAATGGACCATAATAGATGATGGTTGAAATGGCTTTTGCGCCATTGGCGATGGCGGGTTGATTTAGTTTTTTGTCGATATGTCCATCGAGTGCGAAAGCATCTTTGAATAAAAGCTGATTTTTGCACCAGAGCGACCAGGTTTCTTTAAGGTGGCCTTGTGTGATGGTTTCGCCCATTGCTGTGCGGCCAAAAATGCTTGATTCAACCCCTAAAAACTGACTGTCGTTTTCAAGCTTGACGATTGTCTGGCGTTGATAGTCAGCTTCATCAAACATGATGGTTTCTTGCGGGAGCCAAAGGCCTGTTGCACCGCTATCAATTTTGAGATGGGATGTAATTTTTGCACTACCGCCAATTGATTTATAACAGCGTTCTGCTGCTTGCGTGGTAAGGATGGCGGTGGTGTTTTGTTGCCAATGAATATGGGTTTCTAAGCGATCCCCACCCGTCATGCCGCCTGAAGTATTGATCAAAACGGCTTCGGTTAAACAGCTTGTCTCTTTGCGCCCTAGTTTAACTTTGGCGCTGCCTTGTTGAAAAAGGTCATCAAGGACGGTTTCACCACCACGGGTTTTAAACGCAATCCGCACTAGACCGTTTGAGCGTTGCAAGGTGGAAGAATTGGGGTTTTGCTTTGTAAGCATCAGGGCGCCAAAATTGTTTTCTTTCAGTTTAGCAGTCACGGTGTATTTCGCAACGCTTCATAAGAATTAATTTTGACCCCGAATTTTGGTGTTTTTTGCTTAAAATAAACCCTCAATTTCACCATCTTCATTCAAGTGAATGGATTCAGCCGAGGGGGTGCTGGGCAGGCCGGGCATGGTCATGATGGAACCGCAGATGACGACAATGAAGCCGGCACCTGCTGACAGGCGCACTTCGCGAACCGGTAAGCTGTGGCCGTTTGGTGCGCCGCGCAGGTTTGGATCTGAGGAAAAGCTGTATTGGGTTTTGGCCATGCAAATTGGCAGGTGCCCGTAACCTGCATCTTCCCATTGGCGCAGTTGGTCTCGGATTTTTTTATCGGCTAATACTTCATCTGCGCGATAAATGCGTTTGGCGATGGTTTCGATTTTTTGGAACAATGGCATGTTGTCGGGGTAAAGGGTGGCAAATTGTGAGGCTCCACTATCGGCAATTTCGGCAACGCGGGTGGCCAGGTCTATGGTGCCTTTGGAGCCCAATTCCCAATGTCGACATAAA
>JALWJW010000214.1 GCA_026996935.1 Hyphomicrobiales bacterium | reverse complement strand
TGTGTGAATTGGCCTCGGCCACGGCATCCACGCTGAACCAACAACTTTTGGCCTTAAATTGGCGCAAGCCTTTGTTGAGTTTGAGCGCAATAAAAAACGTCTGGAAATCGCCCGTGAAGAAATCGCCACCTGTGCCATTTCAGGCGCGGTCGGTACATTCGCTAATATCGACCCATCCGTTGAAGCCCACGTTGCTGAAAAGCTTGGCCTTGCCGTTGAACCAGTATCAACTCAAGTTATCCCGCGCGATCGTCACGCCATGTTCTTTGCAGTCCTTGGCGTTGTCGCCTCTTCAATCGAACGCTTGGCTACAGAAATTCGTCACCTGCAACGCACCGAAGTTTTGGAAGTTGAAGAGTTTTTCTCAAAGGGGCAAAAAGGCTCAAGCGCCATGCCGCACAAACGCAACCCGATTTTGACCGAAAACCTTACTGGCCTTGCCCGTTTGGTTCGCTCTAGCGTTTATCCAGCAATGGAAAATGTTGCCCTTTGGCACGAGCGTGATATTTCACACTCATCTGTTGAACGCGGTATTGGCCCAGATGCAACGGTGCACCTAGATTTTGCCCTTCGTCGTTTGACAGGCGTAATTGACAAATTGTTGGTTTATCCTGAAAACATGGAAAACAACATGAATCGTTTGGGCGGCCTTATCCACTCACAACGCGTCTTGCTTGCACTAACCCAAAACGGTGTGGACCGCGAAAGCGCCTACCGTTTGGTCCAACGCAACGCCATGCCAGTGTGGCGTGGTGAAGGCAACTTCCTTGACCTGCTCAAAGCTGACGAAGAGGTTAAAGCTGCTCTGTCAGATGCAGAAATCGAAGCCCTATTCAACCTCGATTACCACACCAAACACGTCGATACCATTTTCAATCGCGTCTTTGGCTAAGTCTGTAACTAAGGCTATTTCCTTCTTCATTACCAGTCTCGTGCCGGTAATCCACATGCAACCTTTACTCATCGGCACAAGGCCTGCCATGAGGAAATAGAATAACTCTATAGCATGTCTCCCAAAACCGATAACCAGGTTTGGGAGACATGCTACAGGTTCTTACAATACAGATAAATTCACTCTATCTATTTTCTAATCGCCACCGCATTGCCGCTAATCTCGCGCACCAGTTTCTTGCGAATAGCGCGAGAAAAGTCTTCATAGCCTTTGGCTTCCATTAAAAAAGCCCCCTCACCACCAATTACATTTTCAGAGTAAAACTGGGCCAAAGCAAAATCAGCTAATCCCTCGTGGTCATATTTTTTACTGAAAATCACCAGGCCATTGATCGTAATTCCCTGTTTTTGCGCTAATATGCTCTGGTTAAAGGATAAGTCTGGGTTGCTTCTACCGTCACCGGAAACATCAATAATTTTCCGTCGCCCTTCATAAGCATTGGTCAAAATTTCATTGGTTGAAAACGATATGGCCCCTGCTGTACTGGTGCTGCCGCGCACAAAACGTTTACTGTCAAGAATCATTTTAGCAAATTGCAAAGCACTGGCTGGATCACGAACAACAAACCAGTCAACCGAACGGGTTTGAGTTTGATAGCCAGACCACTGCACCAAACTTACAGCCACCCCGCGACTACCTGCAACACCAATTGCCCGAATAACCTCAGCAGAAACAAACGCCTTGGCAAGCCCAACCATTTGCAAATCAAACTCACGATTATCAACACTGCCCGAACAGTCCACCGCCAACACCAGTTCAAGATCAACCGCAATTGTCGGTTGCGCGCGCGCAGGTGTGAACCCAAAACAAAACACCGCAATGAACGTTATTAAAGCATTCCAATTTCTCACGGCATTTTATTCCCTCTTTTTGCGCACAGACAAAAATTCAACACAAATCAAATCCCACCATAGTATAAAAAAACTGGCAAATTTTCGTGCAAAAACATCTAAGGCAGTTGACCATCTAAACGATACCAGAAAGTATAGCAAATTAAAGTCGCTGGTTCAGTCTCATTACACCCTATCACGACTACTTTTGGCATCATATTCACGGCCGCTGGCAATAAGATACTTTTAAGCACCAAACAAACCTGAAAGATACAATCAATGCTCGCTATCGTTTCTCCTGCAAAAAAGCTCAATTTCGACACACCCCAGATCGACATAAAAACCACAACTCCAGCCTTTATAAAACAAGCCAATGAATTAGCCGCTGTTGCCAAAAAATTGAGCCGTGAAGATTTACGCCAAATGATGAAAATATCAGACAAACTGGCCGACTTGAATTACCACCGCTTTCAAGATTTCTCCGCCAACCCAAATCAGGACCAAACAAAACAAGCCGTTTTAGCCTTTGCCGGAGACACCTATACAGGCCTTGATGCGGCAAGTTTTGATGAAGATGATCTGGCCTTTGCTCAAAATCATTTCCGTATTCTCTCTGGCCTATACGGTTTATTATCCCCCCTTGATGCCATCCAGCCTTACCGCCTGGAGATGGGCCGAAAACTCAAAACCAAAGCCGGCGAAACCTTATATGATTACTGGGGCAGCCAAATCGCCAATCTGATTGATGAACAATTGGCCGATCACAAGTCCAAAACCGTAATTAATCTGGCCAGTCAGGAATATTTCAAAGTCATTGATCAAAAAGCATTAAAAGCTCGCATACTCAACATTATCTTTAAAGAGCAGCGCGGAAATGATCTTAAAATCGTCAGTTTTCTGGCAAAAAAAGCCCGCGGTTCCATGGCCCGCTACATCATCAAAAATCGCATCCTTGGCACCCAGGCACTAAAAGACTTCAACACTGGTGGTTATGAGTATCAACCCTCACTGTCAGATGAAAACAACTGGACATTCACCCGCGATCAATAATCCCACCTAACAAACAATTTGCCTAAAAAAAGGCGATAAAACGGGATAAATCAGCATAGGAAAACAGTGCTTATTTGGTAATTTTTATCCGCGTTTGCCGCATACCGTACTTTTTGACTAGCGAGAACAGTTTAGCGGCATTGCGTGGGTGCAGGCGGATACAGCCATGAGAGGCCGGCCGGCCAAGTCTGCTCACCGCATTGGTGCCATGAATAGCATACCCCCCTAAAAAGAAGATAGAGTGAGGCATTGGTGAATTATTGTATTTTTTTGAATAATGCATCTTGGCCATCCATTTTGGTCGCCACTGGCCAATAGGTGTTCGATAACCACGCCGCGCAGTTGAAACTTTCCAACTGGCATAATACCAGCCATTTACATACACAGTCATCCGTTGAGATGATAAATCGATTTTTGCCTCAACACCCGCCAAAGCAGGAGTAATAAACATTGCTCCAGTAAGAGCACCAGCCAAAACAAGGCCTTTAACACTTTTAAAAAACGTCATTTTTGTTCCTCAGCCACACTTACCCTACCCCAAGGTAAACCAACAGAATACGGATAACAAGACCGTGAAATAACGATTGAGTAAAAAAATCTGATCAAACCTACAGCCTCATTTTAATCCATCAAAAATTCGCGCCCAAGCTTGACCCGCCGCGTTCCATTATAAGAAATAATATCAGCGGTAGCGTAAGTTTCCGTCAAAGTTGCTGGCAAGAAGCTTCCCGTTCCAATCATATCCACGGGCACCCCTGCGGCTCCCATAACATGGCATTTTTGCGGATTAAACCCAGAAGAAGCAACGATTTGCGCCTGTTCAAAACCATTATCATCAAGAATTTGGCGCATATTTATAATAGCTGCTGCCGACACTCCTGCCCCAAACAAAATCCGCCGCACACGGTCAACCATCAAATTACCCGCATCCAAATGAACCGCCCCTGGTCCTAAAATTTTCTCAACGATATTATAC
>JALWJW010000213.1 GCA_026996935.1 Hyphomicrobiales bacterium | reverse complement strand
CCATTGGGCCCCATGCGGGCGGGTTGAAAACGATGATGGCCGAGTCTGGTCCATAGCGCGACATGCCAAAGCCCCAGATCATCAAGCCAAAACCTGCCAGAGAAGTCAGCGAGAAAACACCCTTGTAAACTTTTTCACCAATCGCGCTAACGATTGCGGCTCGTAATGGCGTAGCGGTGAGGATATGGATGCCAAAGAATACTACAAGTCCCAGAATGAGCGTGTTCATGTTTTTGCCTTCTTGATTTTTATCTGTCTAGCGAGACAATACATGACAAACTTCATCTTAGAAACATACAAAACATTCACATTTCCATCAGGTAGATAACACAACTGTCATGACGATTGATCTTAACATTGCCCGTAAGCGGTTAACGGCCCTTAGAGACAAAACTCAAACAGATTCTGCGCTTTCAAAAGACAGTCGAAAACCCGTGACACTGGATCAACAATCTACAGGTCGCCTCACCCGTATGGATGCTATGCAGCAGCAAGCCATGGCTCAAGCCCAGGAACGTAACCGCGCTGCAACTCTGGTTCGCATCGACCAAGCAATGAAACTCATCAATGATGGGGAATATGGTTATTGTCTTTCGTGCGGTGATGAAATTGCCGGAAAGCGCCTGGAAATTGACCCGACAGCAACCCATTGTGTCAAATGTATAAGCTGACAAGTGAGGTTATGGCAGATTCACAATCAATTGCGCCAAGGGTGACATCTCATCGTTATTGACGCTATCAAATGACAAAATGAGAGACAGCTTTTTGTTTTCCTGCGAGATGACCGATACACTTTCCAGTTTTTGCTGCCCGTACTGACCAGCAATATTGCCAAGATGTTGCAGTCGGCCTGTTTTAGGTGTCCATATCCACAGCGCAAACGGTGTACCAACTTTTTCATTTCTATAAAAAGGCGACATGCCACATTTTGAACGGATCAGTTCCTGACCACTGCTATTAATTTTTTCATTACTCACCCCTGCCGGCCCCGTCACCACCAGCATTTGATGTTTGCCCAAAGGTTCAAGCCCGCGAATACCAACACCTTTTACAGCTTGCCCTTCAACCTTAAAATTTAACGTATGGCGCTGGACACTTGCGCCTGCAATATCCCCGTCAAACAGTGGTACGGTGCGGGCTGACAATACCCATGCCCCACCGATTGAGAAAAACGACGGGCTACGCAAGCCAAAAAACAGTTTACCGTTTTGAAAGGCCAAACCTTCGATATTTAATCCACCGCATTGCAATGGCGCATCAATGAATTTGGCGATTCCACCACTCTCTTGAGAATGCGAGGCGTTCTTCAATAATGCTATAAGGTCTTTACGTTTAACCCGTTGGCATTTGCCAGAAACACCTTCAACGCCGCGCAGTTTCTGTTTAATCAATGCCCATCGTTCGGGCGATGGGACTACGGTTTTTTTTCGGCGATTTCCCCATGACCCTGTTATGAACAAAGCGGTGCCATCTGAAGCGATGGCTTCAAAATCTCGTTCAGACTTTTTGCCCTTTAAGCACGATAAGCCCTTCTTTTTCGCCAAAATGGGCCCGGGAGAACATGATAAATAACCAGATTTTGACTGACTGATTGTAAGTTGTTGCAAGCCCTTTTTTTCATCAGCTACGACAAAACAACTAGCTTGCCCTCCACCTTGCGCAAAACATTTAATACCACTCAATTCCTCGTTATATTTTGCTTTGCCGTTAAATAACTGCCCCGTACATTGCACTGGTTGTGGGCTAAGGTTTTTTGCTTGCGATGATACGGGCATGGTAAAAACGGCAATGAATGTGAGAACAGGGGCAAGTTTAAAAAACGGCATAAGTATTTCACTTTGTTGACAAATTGGCGAAACAAACTCAAAACTAGGGTTCCGAGCCTGGTGCCCGTCGCGTTGAATTGAATTCACTTACTGACATGAACGGCCTTGTTTCTCAAGGCCTGCCCCATATAGGCAAGTGAATGCTTGAATCTATTTGAACGTGACAGGCACTCGCACAAACTGAAGACAAGGATAGAACCAATGAAACTTATCACTCTTACAATGAGCGCCAGTTTACTGTTTGGCACTATCATTTCTGCGCAAGCAGCCACCGTGTGCGGTGAAAAAACCCACAAAAAATTTGGCGAAACGCGCATTTACTCTCGTGATTATATCGCGACTTGTCGCCATGATGGCTCGTGTGCGGCGGTAGCGTATAAATTAAATCCTGATACTAAAAAAGCAGATGCCCCGCTGGGTTGGGACCACCGTATGACCATTTCACGTTTTAGCAAAACTGGCCCGTGGAAAATCACCTTTACTGCCGTCACGGCCATCCCTGATGTGTCAGAAGGCATTCGTATCGCGGTTGATAAAGATGGTGGCAACAAAGTTGTATCGGAGTTTTTACGCCGCGAAAAAGCAGTCAATGACATCAGCGTTGATACCAAATTAAGCGATATTTTCCTCAACAAATTCAAAAAAGGCAGCAAGGTCCGCTGGACATATTCAATCAAAAACGGTGAAACCACAAAAACAGGCGCAACCGAGTTTTCACTACTTGGCTTAAACAAAGCCATGAAGTGGGCCGACTGCGCCCAAAATCTTGGTGGGTTTTAAGTCGAGGCTTTTAAATTAAGACTTTTAAATTAAGACTTTAAGTTCCGCAAAATGTCGTGTATTGCCCAAAACTTGGTGGGGCTGGCTGTTCAAAACGATGCCATTGCTCTCGCTGCTCAAATGGGTTGGTAACGACATTCAACAATTGTTCAAACGGTTCGAAATCTAACTCTTTTGTTGCCGCTTGCACCGCTGCCTCAACCAGATGGTTGCGCGGAATATAGGCAGGGTTTATGGTATTCATTTTTTCAGCGATTACGTGCAGGTCTTGGCCCTTAAGTCGTTCGATCCATTCAACCAACCAGCTATCAATTTTTGTTTGATCGATAAACAATGCCTTCACTGGCTTTTTATCACTTCTTAAAACATCGGCCAAGCGGCGGAACAATTGGGTGAAGTCCACCTTTTCGTCTTCAAGAATTTTAAACAGATTTTCGATGAGTGATTTGTCGCTTGATTGCGTTAAAGGCAGGCCCAGTTTCACACTCATTTCCGCCAACCAATATGCTTCATATTGCGGTTTGATTTTATCCATTTCATCACCAGCCAGGCGGTATGAATTGCCTTTATCTTCTTCATCAATCAGCGGTAAAATGGTTTCGGCAAAACGGGCTAAATTCCATTGCAAGGCAAGTGGTTGGTTTGAATAACAATAGCGGCCATATCTATCAATTGAGGAATAACACGCCTGTGGATCATAATAGTCCATAAAGGCGCAAGGGCCGTAATCTATCGTCTCGCCAGAAATTGTGGTGTTATCGGTGTTCATCACACCGTGAACAAAACCGAGCGATACCCACTTGGCTACAAGGGCGCATTGACGGTCAATGACGGCTTGTAGCAGGCCTAAATATTTGTTGTCTGTGTTTGCAAGTTCAGGGTAATGGCGCGCGATGGCATAATCTGCAAGGCGTTTAACTTTTTCATCTTCTTTTCGCGCGGCAAAATATTGGAAAGTGCCAACGCGCAAATGACTTGACGCAACGCGGGTTAAAACAGCACCTGGCTCTAAACCATCGCGTCTTACTTTGTTACCCGTTGTGATGGCGGCCAAGGCACGCGTTGTGGGCACACCCATGGCGTGCATGGCTTCGCTGACTAAATATTCGCGCAGCACAGGGCCGATAGCGGCATTGCCATCTCCACCGCGAGAAAATGGCGTGCGACCGCTGCCCTTTAAATATACATCGCGGCGGTTTTTGTGAGTATCAATAATCTCACCGATTAATAACGCGCGCCCATCACCCAAGCTGGGTGCAAAACCGCCGAACTGGTGGCCGGCATAAGCTTGCGCCAATGAAATCGAACTTTCAGGCAACTCGCGGCCTACAAGGAATTGCGCACCGTCTTTGCTTTTTAAGAATTGAGGATTTAACCCCAATTCCAGAGCCAATTCATCGTTCAACTGAACAATTGAAGGATCAGCAACCTTTTGCCCACCCCATTTTACATAAAGCCCTTCAAGCTCTCGCGCATAGCTGTTATCGAACTGAAAACCTTTGAGAAATGGCATTGCTGCTTCCTAACGGGCTTAGCTAAATTTTGGGACTTATTCCCACTCAATTGTGCCGGGTGGTTTTGAGGTTATATCGTAGACTACTCGGTTGATGCCTTTGACTTCATTGATGATGCGGGTTGAAACGGCGCTTAAGAAATCATGGTCAAAGTGATAATAGTCTGCCGTCATACCATCGGTTGAGGTGACAGCGCGCAAGGCACAGACAAAATCATAGGTGCGACCATCACCCATCACACCAACGGTCTGCACTGGCAGCAACACGGCAAAAGCTTGCCAGATCGCATCATAAAGCCCCGCTTTACGGATTTCATCAAGATAAACCGCATCGGCTTTTTTGAGAATTTCAATTTTTGCGCGGGTAATTTTTCCCGGGATTCGAATGGCAAGACCGGGACCGGGGAACGGGTGACGGCCGACAAAACTTTTGGGCAGGCCAAGCTCAGTACCCAGCACCCTCACCTCGTCTTTAAACAGCTCGCGCAACGGCTCAACCAGTTTCATGTTCATGCGCTCTGGCAAGCCACCAACATTGTGGTGAGACTTAATCGTTACCGATGGGCCGCCTGTAAAGGATACGCTCTCAATCACGTCAGGATACAAGGTGCCTTGGGCCAAAAAATCAGCCCCACCGATTTTTTTAGCTTCCTGATCGAAGACATCAATGAACAATCCACCGATGATTTTTCGTTTCTTTTCAGGGTCACTGACCCCCTCAAGAGCATTGATAAACATATCTGATGCATCAACATGGACCAGCTTTATCGCGTAATTATCGCGGAACATGGAAACGACTTCTTCTGCCTCGCCAGCGCGCATTAAACCATGGTCAACAAAGATGCAGGTCAGTTGGTCGCCAATGGCTTCTTGTAACAACACGGCAACAACAGACGAATCAACACCGCCAGAAAGTCCGCAAATGACATTACTGTCACCAACTTGTCTACGCACATTGGCAATAGCTTCTTCTTTGAACGATGCCATGGACCAATCGCCTGAACAGCCACAAATGTTCATCACAAAATTCTTGTAAAGTTTTGCCCCATCTGGCGTGTGAACCACTTCAGGGTGAAACTGAACAGCGTAGAATTTGCGTTTTTCATCGGCAATGGCGGCAAAAGGCGCACCCGTTGAAGTAGCCACCACTTCAAAACCATCGGGAATGGCTGAAACCCGATCGCCGTGGCTCATCCATACCTGATGCTTTTCTCCAACAGACCAAACACCATCAAATAAAGCGCATGGTTTTTGAACATCAATAAAAGCACGGCCAAATTCAGAATGGTCAGGCTCTTCAACCTTACCTCCCAATTGTTCGCACATTAATTGCTCGCCATAGCAAATGCCCATCACGGGCAATCCCATTTCAAAGACTTTTTGCGGGGCGCGCGGGCTTTCACCTTCAAGCACACTGGCCGGGCCACCCGATAAGATGATGCCTTTCAAGCCTTCCCATTCCAAAGCTTTTTCAGCCGATTGAAACGGAATAATTTCAGAATAAACCCCAAGCTCGCGAACGCGACGCGCGATCAGTTGAGTTACTTGAGAACCAAAGTCTATAATAAGGATACGATCAGTCATGGCGCGGGAATTATAGCAATTTTGATAAAACTTCAAGCAATGAAGGCAAAACGTACACATAAATCCCAAACAAACTTAATCTGGCCTGTAAACAAGCATATCACGAGTTGACGTTTGGTTATGTTCAGGTTAGGTTCATTAAAAAAAGGTAACAATGTAGTTATCTGAAAATGAAACCTTAGGAGGACGCTATGCAACGTGCATATAATTCCGGCCTGATGGTGTTTCTTGCATTTGTGATGTCCGTTGCGGCATCGTTTAATGCGGCAATGGCGCAAGATGCGTCAGAGTCTGGCGTTTTGCCCAACGATACAGTTGGCATTATGTCTAGTGGAGATGCTGCGGTCACCGGATTTTCCGGAACAAAACTCAAAGGCGAGCAAGCCTTTATCAATACACAAGGGGCTTCTGTCAAAGTCATGGGGCTTTCGACTCGCGAACCGGCGAGTGGACAAGTCATTAATGCACCGACGAAATTTGAAGCCTTTGCACGCGATGTTGGCCAGGTCTTTGGTGTGACGCTGGATAATGCCAGCCCACCAAACATTTATGTCACGGCCACCTCTGCCTATGGTTTGAATATTATCAAACAAAATGCTGACGGCAGCGTTGATAAAATCACCAAAGGTGAAGCAGGTGCAACTTTTATGGCTGGTCAATTTGGTCCGGAAGGCGGCGCAGGCACCGTTTGGAAGATTGATGGCAAAACCGGCGCTATCAGTAAATTTGCTCAAATCGACAACACTGTTGCCGGTTTAGGCAATATCAGTTTTGATGCCACTCATTATCAGTTCTTTGTTTCTGATCTTGAGAGTGGTTTGATCCATCGTATCGCGATGAACGGTCAAGTGATTGATTCCTTCGATCATGGATCAACGGGTCGCCCTGCCGGTGGCCTTGACGCTGTTGCCAATGACCCTGCCCTTAAGGCTGACATTACGAACCCTGAATTTGATACTGAAAATTCCGATACATGGGGGCTAACAGATATTCGCCGTCGCGTTTGGGGTTTGGCATTTTACGCAGGTCGTTTGTATTATTCACCAACTGAAGGTCCGCAAATCTGGTCTGTTGGCATTAAACAAGATGGCAGTTTTGAAGCCGATGCACGTATTGAGATTCAAACCGTGCCAGGTGGCTTTCCTGTTTCTGACATATTATTTACAACCGCAGGTAAAATGGTTATTGCCCAGCGTGGCGGTCATTTTGGCAGTGCTGATAACAGCCAGTTCCATACGCCCAAAAACAACGCAGTGATGCGGTATTCACGCGATGAAACGGGGCAATGGATTCAACAACCTCAAAATTATGCCACAGGCTTTACCCCTGATTTCAAAAATGCATCAGGCGGTATTGGTCTTTCTTGCGGCAGTGTTTTGTGGAGCACGGGCGATGCCCTGCGCAATGACCCAAACATGGCAGAACAACTAGCACGTGGTGGTGCCTTGGTTGTTCACGGATTGCAGGGCAATAAAATTTCCGATGTTCGCCCGCGCAACACCCCGCCTGTTTCAAGCTGGTTTGTCGATTTTGACGGCCAGTTCAATGACCCTGAAAAAGCTGGCCATGTTGGTGATGTTGCGGTTTATCGCAATTGTCAGACACAAGCTCAAGGTGAACCGCGCGAACCTGGCTATCCTTTATATGAGGAACCATTTCCTGGTTGGACTCCTGAATGGATTCCACCAGATGAATGGGTGCCTCCTTATTGGTGGCCACGTTTTCCTGATTTGCGTTTACTCAAAAATGATGCGCAATGTAAGTATGTTGGCAAATCACTGATTGTTCAGTGTAAGTTTAAACTAATCGTCACCAATGTTGGCGCTGTGGTTTATAATGGTCCATTGCATGTAGTCGATAATGTCCCTGCGGGCGTTAAATTCAAATCAGCCTCAGGCAATATTACTTGGGTATGTGGACAACCAGGCGGTCAAGGTACACCAATTTCGTGTAACTCACTTAATGTTCAAACATTATTGCCCGGTCATTCAAGGACGCTATACCTGACGGTTACTTATATCGGCAAACCCAATCGTAAGCGGATTAAAAACTGTGCTCGATTGACCATTATTGATGACTTCCTTGGTAACAATAAAGATTGTGGATATGGCAAACCGCCTGGCCCTGATCTTAAAATGAAGAAAACTTTGAACTGGTGCGCCCCTGTTGGCGGTGGCACGATTTGTAGATATTGGCTTGATGTAATCAATGTCGGTAATGCACCATTTACAGGCTGGATGAATGTAAAAGAAATTCTTCCTGCAGGTGCCAGCTACCTTGGTACCTTTGCACAAAGCAGACCCGGTTGGGGCTGTTGGGCATTGGCTGGCAATATAAATTGCTCAATCTTTGCTAATCCTTTGCTGCAGAGCAATCGTGAATGGGTTGGGGTTCGAATCTTTATTCCAGCGGGTTCTCCTGCCGGATTAAAAAACTGTGCACGCGTTAATGCGGCTGGTGATCCACCCCACAACAATTACTCATGTGCTCCGGTTATTCAGCCTCCATTTTCTGTATTGCCTGCACATATGGACCAGAAATCTTGCCCGTCTGGCTGGACCAGACAAGTTGATGGCTGGAAGCCTCCCAAAAATTGGGAAGTCAAAATCGTTGATGGCGACAATGGTCCACTTAGTTGCGGTCGTCCCAAAAAGGACAAACCAACACGCAAGTATTGCCCTAAAGGTTGGAATCGTTATCCTGCCGAGCAGTCAGTACCTAAAGGTTGGGAAATCAAAACGATTGGTAAGTTAATATGCGCAAAACCTGGCGAATACAGACCGACCGATCCGGTACCGCCGATTATCCCGCTATTTGGGCCTAAATGTAACGCAGGCGACCGCACTTTGGTTTCTCGTTACGATGCACCACGTGGTTGGAGAACTTACTCTAAACGCCTGAACGGGAAAGTGGTCTGGTGTGCAAAACCACCAAAAGATCGCCCTGCCCGTTGTCGCCCTGGTGAGACCTTGTTCACAAGTCAATTGGCTATTCCGCAAGGTTGGAACTCTCGGCCTGTGGTGAACAATCGTCGTCGGGCATGGTGTGCAAAACCACCCCGGATTGATCCTCGCCCTGGACCTTCGTGCTATGGCTTTGAAACACGCTATCGCAGCCGTTATGATGTTCCTCGCGGATGGCGTATTCGCCCGGTCACCCGAAATGGTCGCACCATTATTTGTGCTGCCCCTTCACAGGACTTGTCTGGCCCTGCCTGTCGTCCCGGTGAGGTAAAATACACCAGTCGCGGTCAGATCCCGCCTCGTTGGAGATGGCGCACGGTTCGTCGCAATGGTATCACTGCTTATTGTGCAAAACGTGTAGCTGTTCCTGGTCCATCATGTAGAAAAGGAGATCCACAGATATCTGGCCCTTATGATGCACCTAAAGGCTGGAAAGCATATCGGCGCGCGCGCAATGGTAAAACCATCTGGTGTGCAACCCGTGTTGCACTGCGCGGCCCGCAATGTGCCCGTGGTGAACGCCAGGTACGTGACCAGTACAGCGCACCGCGCGGTTGGAGGACACGTCTTGTCACCCGCAATGGTCGCTCGATCTGGTGTGCACGCAATGTAAGTGCTGGTAAAGGCCCACGCTGTAACTCGAATGAGAGAACCTACAAGTACTCTAATCAGGTGCCGCGTGGCTGGAGTTGGCGCAGAGTCAGTCGTAACAATCGCACCATTATTTGTGCGAAAGCGCGGCCGATTGTTATCCTGCCTTGTGGTCCAGGTCTTATACGCAAAAATGGCGTTTGTGTTAAACGGCCGATTTACTGCAAACCAGGCTGGCGTTCGAACGGCAAACGCTGTGTCAGAATCCAGGTAAGACCAATTATCTGTAAACCGGGCTGGAGCCTGAAAGGCAAACGCTGTGTTCGTAACCGCGTTATCCAACGACCAGTTCGCTGTGGTCCTGGTTATTACTCCAATGGCAAACGCTGTATCAAAAGTGAAATACGAATACCGCGTGCTATTGTTTGTAAACCCGGTTGGCACTCAAACGGAAAGCGCTGTGTAAGAAACCGTATTGTTTGCCGCGTTGGCACACGTTTACAAGGTAATCGTTGTGTTAGAATCAAGCCGGTTTTACGACCTGCTCCAACTTTAAGGCAACCAATTGTTCCTAACTTAAGGGTGCAATGTCGCCCTGGGCAACGCTACTATAAAGGGCGCTGCATTAAAAACTAAGCGCTTTATAAAAAACCTTAAGCACCAAATAAGCGGGAGATTTCTCCCGCTTTTCTTTTGTTTTATTCTACACTACGTACTTTGCTAGGTAGTATGCCACAATAAAGAAACACACCTAAAACGTGTAGAGTTTTTCTATTGAATCTAATCTGCAAAATAAAAAGCAGTCAGAAATATTAATTTCACAGGGGCAGAAACAATGAGCATATCAGCACAAAAGCCAACCATATCAACAGCAGGTTCCGGCAATCATTTTTCTGAACGTCTAAATCATATTCTGGCAGAACTCAAACAACTTTCTGCTGACTTGAAATCTGCATCAAAAACAACGGCATCCCATTCTGAAAAAACCAAAATGCCCGATGCCAGGCCCAAACTGGCTGCATGGGAAAAACCGGCTGATGAGGTTAATACCGTCGACATTAACAAAGGTGACACACTAACAAAAATCGCCAGACGAAATCATACATCTATTGACAGCTTAATAGCTCTAAATGGCATCAAGAATAAGGACCGCATTAAAGCCGGGCGCAAGATTATTATTTCAGAAAAACAGCCAGCAAATAATGCAGGCCAGACTGGACCAACAGGTGCGCGCGCAAACGCCATGAAAAACGCACAAGCAGATCAGATATCTGAGCCGGTAGGACCAACGCGAATCCGCACCGGGGCAATAGCTAAGGACGTATCTGCCTATGACCGTGACACAATGATCAGAACAGTTATTGGCGAGGCAAACAATCAGGGCCAACGCGGCCAGGAAGCGGTGGCCCATGTTTTGATGAACAGGGCGGCCGACCCTCGCTTTCCGAATAATCTGAGTGCAGTTGCTAAACAGCACAAACAGTTTTCAGCCTGGAACAGTGGTGTTGGTGGCAATTCGCTGGTGCGAAAATACAATCCTGGCAGCGTTCAATATGACAGGGCAGCCAACGCCGTTGATCGTGTGTTATCAGGCCAAAGTAAAGACCCGACAGGCGGTGCCACTCATTATTACAGCCCTGCGGGTATGCGCGCCCACGTTGCACGTGGAGAACAAAAAAACTTATTGCCGCGCTGGCTCCAGGCCATGAATAATGAGCGTGGTGGTGGGCCAACAAAAATTGGCGGTCATTTATTCACCGGTAAAGCACGAATCGGCTAAACTTTAGTCTAAAGGCTGGCCCTGAAACTCCCTGTTTTATGCACAATCGGTAAAAAACGCGCGACAAATACCGTTATTTGGTGAAACTTCTTGATTTGTCGCATTTCAGTGTTAACTCTTTTGTGCAATATGCAAGTGTAGATGCATCACTTCCCCGCATCTATGCTTGTATCACTACCATAACTTGAGAGAAACGCTTTGACCCAAACCACTTCTGACGCCCCAGTAAAACCTTCGCGCGACTGGATTAAAGTTCTTGCTCAATACAGCAAACCAAAATTATCCCGCAGTATTTTAGAAATTGTAGCCACTTTTTCAGGTTTTGCCACATTTTGGCTGGCCGCTTATTTTTCACTATCTGTAAGCTATTGGTTAGCCCTTTTATTATGCATTCCCGGTGCGATTTTTTTAGTCCGCATTTTTCTTATTCAACATGACTGTGGCCATGGTTCGTTTTTTGCCAATCCCAAAATAAATGACTGGGTGGGCCGTGTGATGGGTATTTTCACCATGACACCGTATCAGGTTTGGCGGCGCGCTCATGCAATTCATCATGCAACTTCAGGCAATCTTGACCGTCGTGGTAGCGGTGACATTGAAACGCTAACGACTGATGAATATAAGGCTTTGTCTAAAAAAGGTAAGTTATGGTATCGATTTTATCGCCATCCGTTTACATTATTTGTAATCGGGCCGGCATTTGTCTTCCTGTTACGTCATCGCTATCCGCTTAATGGCTTGTTGAAGGAGAGCAAATACTGGCTCAGTGCGATGGGAACGAACCTGGGTATCATCGCTTTAGCCGCTATTATGATCTATTTCCTTGGCTTGGAATCATTTCTTCTGATCCAACTTCCAATGACCGTAATGGCGGCATCAATCGGGGTTTGGATGTTTTATGTTCAACACCAGTTTGAAGATACTTATTGGGCAGAAGGTGATGAATGGAACCATGCTGATGCGGCCCTTTATGGCAGCTCTTATTATGCCCTTCCACCACTCTTTGCATGGCTGACGGGCAATATTGGCATCCATCATGTGCATCACTTATATGGACGCATTCCGTTTTATCGCTTGCCACAAGTGCTGCGTGACAACCCTGATTTAGCAAATATTCACCGCATCACTTTCTGGGAAAGTCTTTCTTGCGTGAAACTGCAATTGTGGGATAATAATCAGCGCAAGCTGGTTTCCTTTGCCAGCGCAGCAAAAGCCTAAGACTACATCCGATCAATTAAGCCTTCCTGTTTGCTCAGAAGGCAAGGCGCGTTGAGGCATTTCTTAACGCGTCTTATCCCAAAACCAATAACTACTTTTGACGAGACATTCTCTATTGCGGCGCATGTCTTTGCTTCAAAGCCGATACCCACTTTTGGGAGACATGCTATGCTCAAGCCAATTGTTTACTCAACCAGTTTAAAACGCTCGTGAGCAAGTTGGGTTTTTTCATCTATTTCAGCATCTTCATCAAGCAGCCAAAGCTCGCCTGTTGAAATGTCAAACCATGCACCATGCAATCTTAAGCGTTGTTTTTGTTCTAAAACAGAAACGCACGGGAACGACCGCAAGTTGGTCAATGAGTTACACACCGATAGACGTTCTAACACCGTATGGTTTTCCCCGCCACAAACGTGATTGTGCGATTCAACGGCTTTTGCCACCGGTTTCAACAAATCCATCCAGCGGCCAATAAAATCGCCAGGTGATAGCGGCTCATGGTTTGGGTCCAGCGCGGCAGCAACACCACCACAACGGCCGTGGCCAAGAACGATAATATCTGTCACCTTTAGGCTCTGAACAGCAAACTCAAGCGCGGCAGAAGTTGCGTGGTGGGTTTCGTTGTCTTGAGGGGAATACGGCGGCACCAGATTGGCGACGTTGCGAACGACAAAAATCTCCCCCGGTAACGCGTTGAAAATTGTTTCAGGCGCAGCACGAGAATCGCAACAGGCAATAACAAGCGTTGTCGGCTTTTGCCCCTTTTTGGCCAAACGTTCATATCGCTCGCGTTCACGTGCAAACCTGCCACCGCGAAAATCTCTGTAACCTTCAAGTAAATTATCTGGAAAATCTGTCATAACTTATGGATATAGAGACATGAGGCAGGCTGCAATAAAAAATGACCATTTATTATAATTTTTTCACAATTAGTCATTAATAATCATTAAGGCCCTGACCCTAAAGTTTATCAGCAAACAACTATAACCAACAAGATTTGATTATAGTCGCTTAGCTGATTAAACCACCAATTGCCAAAATGCCTCTTCCCCATTATCAATACGTTTTCGCAGCTTTCGATTGAAGCTTTGGTGTAGGAATGATGGGGCTTGTTTTACTTTTTCAAAACAAAACTTTTTTGGTAAACTGGTATAGAGCGAGCGCGGTGGCTTACTCCATTTTATTTGTTTCAAGCGATTTCCTGTTTCAAAATCATGTATCCATATTTTCTTGATACCGATTTCTTTAACCAGAAAAAACAATGTGGCAGATAACATCGCCTCTGACCATGTTTTGGCATGAGGCTCCAAATTATCATTCACATAACGCTTTAGCTTGGTCTTGATTGCAGGGTTTATCTTTTTAGATTTTTGCACGTAGCTTAATTCATCATAAGCATTACGCAGCCAATCATTTTGCAGCTCTTCAATCAAGGCTTCACCACTATCAAGGTCAAGATCAATACGTGCCCATGATAAAGTGTTACGACCTTTTTTATTAATGGGATGACCATCATAGAAAAATTTCGTATCACCATATTGCTGTGCTAATTTTTTGTACGCTCCATCATGGCCACGATCAAAATTTAATTGCAAGACAAGGTTGGTTCCCGCGCGCGAAGTTTGATACCAACCGCGGTGCCCAGGTTTTCGCTGCCCCCAAAGGCCAAGTGTTAAAACGTAGTTTTGGGTTTGAACGGGCCAGGCCAAGGCAAGTTCGGCTGGCGTTAAATAACCATTGCCACATTGCGCGACAACGTTCTTTATCGCTGGTCGATTGAGCAATTTAGCAAACCGAGAGCTTTTGAGTTGGGAGATTGATACGCCCTCAGTCATTGCATATTCCAGCAACATAATGGCATAGCGATCTGGATAATAGCGAAACACCGTCCGTTCATCTGGCATCATCGCGATGATGTCGTTAGCAAGTTGAATATCCATAATTAACACACTGTCCTAAAGGGAAACTGTTTGGATTTTTTATAAACTTTCAAATTTCACGCGCAGTTCAGCGATTGGTTGAGCGGTTAAACGCGGCAACCATTAAACGTTATGAGCGATCATTGAATCAGGCTGATTCAATATGATAACTTGATTCCGAAAACAGTTTCAAATAATTGATTTTAATAGATTTAATTTAAACGAAGGGCGCTATACTGCGGTTAGGAGTACAGGGCTTTTTAGCGCAAAATTAAATGTATGATTTGATGTTGAAATAACATTCCAAGTTAAAAACATCATTGGCTATACTCCTTTCTTGTCTCGTTGTTTAAATACCCCTTAGCGAGTGCCAAGGATGGTTTGCTATAAGGGCAAGCCCTGTCAACATGCAAGCGTTTTAAGTTGGCAATGGTGGAGAATCTATCAGGTGTGATGTTTTTATCACACGTGCTGATCAGGTGTTATCCTTTATCCATTTTGAAATTTCCCGGAGCGCAAGAGTACCTTCCGGTACAACTTTTGTGATATTAACAAAGGCATGAATTTGACCGGGGAAATGACGGTGTGTGACGTCCACACCATCTGATTTTAATTTATCCGCATAAGCTTTTCCGTCATCCCATAAAGGGTCATAGCCCCCTGTGAGCACATAGGATTTTGGCAGATTAGAAAAGTCATCTGCATGGAGTGGTGAAAATTTGGGATCGTCAAAATCATCAAAATCGGCTCGATACATATCACGATACCAGACCATTCTTTCGCGCGGTAAAATGTAAGCGTCTTCAAGTTCAACAATTGAATCGGAGTTTAAATGCCCATCGGTGACGGGGTAAATCAAAACCTGAAAAGCCGGGACAGGGCCGCTTGAATTGCGAACCTGTTGAGCAACAACGCCGGCATGACATCCCCCTGCACTATCA
>JALWJW010000212.1 GCA_026996935.1 Hyphomicrobiales bacterium | reverse complement strand
GCGTTGCCTCCTCCACGAAATTTATGGAAAATTCCAGCCATACGCTGAAGCTAAGTCACAAATTTCTAAAACCCCTTGCACACAGCTTAAAACTGCCCTAACGTTACTCTGGGTAAAGGGTTTGGATTTAATTTCAAAGGAGAGCCCTAATGTTTAAACAAATTTTCGCTGGCGTGACTATGCTTGCCAGTGTTACCGTTCTGACAGTTTCAATGCAAACATCAAAAGCCGAAGCTGGTGTTAGGTTGTACGTTCAA
This sequence comes from Hyphomicrobiales bacterium, assembly GCA_026996935.1. GTDB lineage: Bacteria > Pseudomonadota > Alphaproteobacteria > Rhizobiales > Aestuariivirgaceae > JALWJW01. The sequence continues at coordinate 3,572 of JALWJW010000212.1, read as the reverse complement.
CCACCAGCTCCTTACTATGGTAGCGATTATTACTATCCGCGCAGCTATACGCATCGACCTTACTATAATGGTTATCGCCGAAGTTACCGCTGGGGAAATCGTCATTGTCATAAACGTTGGCGGAACGGGCGACGCATAACACGCTGCCATCGCCATAAAATTTATTACTGATAGCGAACTGAAAACATAATCTGGGCCCCGCAGGTATTTCACTATCCGGGGCCCTTTATTTTGGATTTTCACCGGTCTGATTTGTATCAGACACTATTTCCTGCGTTTATTTAAAAGTACAGGATGGTCAAATTGCTTACGGGCAAGCATCAGCTTTTCTGGGGGGCAGAGGGTGTAACAACCACTAATGCGCCCAAAGGCAAATTTGATATGAACTCAAAAGAGCTCGATAAATATATGATCTTACAAAGGCCATCTTTTCAACAATGATGTGTTTGCAACATTGGCAAACGCTTTTCTTTACAAGCAAATATCATTGCACTGTAGGAGCATTAAAACCCAGTCTGGGAAAACCTGGATCATTCAGCTCTGTTACCAAACCCTGCTCAATTGGAAACCCAATCAAACATTAGTTTCTGGTTAGAAAAGATAGCCACACTCGTGTAGGTGGTTCCATTTTTCTAGACCTCCTTTGATCTGATAAGCATAGTGTGCACCTAAACTTCACGCAGGTCAAATCACATTTTTTTGTGTGCTTTATAAAATCTCAATTTTTGCTGAAAAAACGCCCGTAAAACTCGCATTAACTGTGGCAAATTTGAGGTTTGACAAACGGCAAACTTTGACTATGCTGACGACGTGAATCACCGCCCGCGAATTTGCGGTATCCTCGGACGGCGCCACGCGTAGTTTAAGTTCAATTTTTAAGGCCAACTACATTTGCGCTAATGTTAACAGGTTCAAGCACCAGAAATTTATATGAAATTTGACAAACTCGGATTGAGTGAAAAAGTACTGCAAGCAGTACACGAAGCAGGCTATGATACAGCGACCCCTATTCAGGCGGGTGCTATCCCCCCTGCCCTTGAGCGTAAAGACGTTTTGGGCCTTGCCCAGACTGGCTCTGGTAAAACAGCCGCCTTTACTTTACCAATGCTCAACTTATTGGAAAAAGGCCGCGCCCGTGCGCGTATGCCCCGCACCCTCATTTTGGAACCAACACGTGAGTTGGCAGCGCAGGTTGAAGAGGCTTTTGACACATTAGGCAAGCATCACAAACTTACCGTGGCTTTATTGATCGGTGGGGTTTCGTTTGCTGAGCAGAATACCAAGATTGATCGCGGCGCTGATGTGTTGATCGCGACACCTGGCCGCCTGCTCGATCATATTGAACGCGGCAAGCTTATGTTGCATGGCATTGAAGTTTTTGTGGTCGATGAAGCTGACCGCATGCTTGATATGGGGTTCATTCCCGATATTGAGAAGATCTGTAAGATGTTACCGATTACCCGTCAGACGCTTTTTTTCTCGGCCACTATGCCGCCAGAAATCAAACGCATTACCAATCAGTTTTTGCATATGCCTGAAGTGATTGAGGTTTCAAAACCTGCTTCAACGGCCGAGACAATTACCCAAAACCTTATTAAAGCCAGTAAAGTTGATCGTGAAAAACGCGATCGTTTACGCGATGTGCTTGAAGGGTTGAAAGATGTTAAGAACGCGATTGTGTTTGCCAACCGCAAACGCACTGTGGGCATCTTAGAAAAATCGATGCAGAAACACGGCTATAACGCTGCTGCCTTGCATGGCGATATGGATCAGCAATCGCGGCTTAAAACCCTGGAAGGTTTCCGTAATAATGAGATCACTTATCTGATTGCTTCTGATGTTGCCGCGCGTGGATTAGACATTCCTGATGTTAGTCATGTGATCAATTATGATGTGCCTATTCATGCCGATGATTATGTTCATCGCATCGGTCGCACGGGTCGGGCGGGCCGCGAAGGCACTGCGATCATGCTTGTTACACCGCCAGAAAAGAAAGCTCTGGCTGCTATTTTAAAGCTGATCGAAAAGGATATTCCATGGATGGAATATGCTCATTCTGAGAGTAGTGCCAAAAATCCCGAGAGTACTGTTAAAGAAGAGGATAAACCGGCAAAACGCAAACGCGGTGGTCGCAAGGCCAAATCTGACAAAAACACAGACAACACCGAACAAACCTTGCAGAGTTCTGACGATGCTCAAGAAAGCAAAGCAAGCAGTGTTGAGCGTAACAACGACAAACCCCGGTCCAAAAACCCGCGTGGGCGCAATAAAAAGCGTGGCAATTCAGTTTATGATGAAGTTGGCAGTGTGCCTGACAGCAATTGTTTCCATGAAGGCAACATGCCGGCATTTTTAGCCCATCCGCTTATTGTCAAGGAGCGCACTCCTCAAGAGCCTGAAACGGTTGCAACGGCTCAAGACGACCTTGAGGCCAACGATAAGCCGACAGGTGAGCAACAAACAAAAGTCACCGAACCTGTTGTCTCAGATACAGAACCTGAAGCAATAGCCGAAACTGAAACCGATACTGTGTCGACTGACGAAACATCAAATGCTTCAAGCGATACCGCAACTGAAGACGCGCCCGCCTCGGAAAAACAGGCAGACGATCAGGCCAGTACCGCCCCTATTGACGATGGCGCAGACAACATGCCCACACAAGAAACCGCATAGGAGCTAATGCTTTAATTGTTAAGAAAAAACATGTCGTCTTTTTTATGTTTCAACTTTCATGATTCAACCGGCATGCTTTAAACAATTGTTTTGCCGCATGTCTTTCTGTTAAAATCAGCAACCCTTTGGGGGGATATGCCATAGGACAGCAAATTTAACTGTTATAGCCATAAGCTACACAGCGAACGAATTTACGATCAAAGCTACTGACAACGCATTGAAATCAACGCATCATTTATTATTGTGCTTTTAAACTTGTGCGGATGCAACTTTACGACGTCGGGCAATTTGTGCTTTTATCCAAGCAATGACGGGCGCTTGTTTCAGCCCTGTTTGGTCTGCCACTTCTGTGATGCGTAAGTGGCGCAATGACAAACGATAGCGACCTGCCCACAGGCCGTAGGCATAAGCAGAAGCTGCTGCTACCACAACACCCGCCAATAAATCAGCAACGTAATGTCCACCAAAAGTAATCGTTGATACAATCATGCTCAAATTAAGCAGAACTGCCGGCCAGAAAAATATGGTTCGCCGCGTTGCCCAAATATACAGAACAGCCGCTTGAGTGTGGAACGATGGGAAGGCAATCAACCCGGTTGAATTTCCAAACACCATACCGTGCATCTGACCATTATAAAGCGCCAGGAAATGTGCCTGAAAATAGCGACCGGCATAAGGGCTGAGATTATCGGTGATAGCAGCATCTGGTTTGTAGTAATGAAAAGCGCCTGCTGCGGGTGTAAACATAGAAATAAAAGTTGTTACCATCCCCATGATAAAAAACACCATAACGATTTCACGTAAGCGCTCATAGTTTTGTGACACGTAAAAAATGTAAAAAATAAAGACGAACTGTAATGTAATAGATTGATAAGAATAATCGAGTACGTAATTAACAA
>JALWJW010000211.1 GCA_026996935.1 Hyphomicrobiales bacterium | reverse complement strand
CACTTGGGTTCACTTGAATTTGCCAAACTGTTGGTAACAGAGGCAGACCTTGCTGTTGCCCCCGGCGTTGGCTTTGGCGAGCAGGGTGATGGTTATATTCGCTTTGCATTTGTGGAAAACGAGCAACGGATCCGCCAAGCTGCACGAAATGTCCGAAGGTTCCTTGAAAGTTCGTGAGTAAACTTGCATAAGTGATTCCAAATTTTACTGTTTTTGAATTGGAATGAATAAATGCCTGATAGTGTCAACGAAGCAGAAAGTAGCGAAGCCTTTAAGACAGGCCCCCTTAAACTAGGTATTGCAGGCCTTGGCACCGTTGGTGTTGGTGTCCTGGACATGCTGACCAAAAATGGTGATTTGCTGACCAGGCAGGCAGGGCGTGCTATTGAAGTGACCGCAGTAAGTGCACGCTCACGTAAAAGCGATCGCGGTGGTCATGATGTTTCAGTTTATGAATGGTTTGATGATCCTGTCGAAATGGCAAAGTCCGATAATGTCGATACTTTTGTTGAATTGATCGGCGGCGAAGATGGTCCTGCAAAAGCTGCTGTGGAAGCCGCATTAAAAGCGGGAAAGCACGTCGTTACCGCCAATAAAGCATTGCTTGCTCACCACGGGGCTTCACTGGCTAAATTGGCTGAAGAAAATAATGTCTGTTTAAATTTCGAAGCGGCCGTTGCAGGCGGTATTCCCATTGTTAAAACTATGCGCGAAAGCCTGGCTGGCAATGGCATCAAAAAAGTATTCGGTATCGTCAATGGCACATGCAATTACATCCTGACTAAAATGGAAAATGAAGGCCGAGACTTTCGCGATGTTTTGGAAGAAGCCCAAGAACTTGGCTATGCTGAAGCTGATCCAAGTTTTGATATTGGCGGCATTGATGCAGCCCATAAAGTGGCGTGTCTCACATCGCTGGCGTTTGGCACTCAAACAAATTTCGATAGTATTTTCATTGAGGGGATTGAGCACATTACCCTGGATGATATTAAAAATGCTTCCACCCTTGGCTATAAGATTAAATTGCTCGGCGTTAGTGTTGAAACGCCAGATGGTATTGAGCAACGTGTGCACCCGACTTTGGTGCCCAAAAATTCTCCTATAGCCAGTGTTGACGGGGTGTTTAATGCGGTTGGTTTAACAGGTGTTTTTGTTGATGAATTATTGCTGACGGGGCGCGGTGCTGGTGCCCATCCAACAGCTTCAAGTGTGGTTGGCGATATTGCAGACATTGCGCGCGGCAAGCACGTGCCTGTTTTTGGTATCCCTGCAAGCCACCTAAAAGAATATAAAAGAGCTCCAATGCGCGCCCATGAAGGTGGTTATTATGTCGCGATGGATCTGTATGACAAGCCAGGTTCGGTTGCCTTTATTGCCAAAGCCTTTTGTGAAGCAGGAATATCAATTGAAAGTATCGAACAAAAAGCCCCTGTAAATAAAGGTGTTGAAAAACCAACAGCGCCGTTTATTCTAACCACACACGACACGATGGAAAACTCCATGCGTGCCGTATTAAAAGAAATTGCTAATGCAGATTATTGCGCTGGTGATCCTCGTATGATTAGAATGGAACGATACTAAGAATGCTCAATAAACAACTCACCATTGATGTTGTCCGTGTTACCGAGGTTGCTGCTATTGCAGCGGCAAGATTGCGTGGCCGTGGCGATGAACGCGAAGCCGATATTGTTGCCGTTGAAGCAGCGCACAAAGCCCTCAACAAGATTGCGATGACTGGCACTGTTGTTATTGGTGAAGGGGTAAAAGAGGAAGCTGAAAAACTTTATCTTGGTGAGAAACTTGGTACAGGCAATGGCGTTGAAATCGATGTTGCTGTTGATGCACTTGAAGGTAATACACTGACAGCCAAAGCCCGCTTGAATGCGCTTTCTGTTTTGGCTGTAGCTGAAGGCGGCAGCCTGCTCAAAGTACCCGGGTGCTATATGGATAAAATTGCCGTTGGCGGTGATTTGCCAGATGATGTTGTTGATCTTGATCGCCCACCACAGGAAAACCTGAAAAATCTCGCCGAAGCCAAGGGCATATCGGTTGAAAAGCTAACCGTTTGTGTTCTTGATCGCCCGCGTAATGGCTCGTTGATTGGCAAAATCCGCGATGCAGGGGCCGCGATTAACCTCATTCCTGATGGCGATATTGCCGGCGTTATCCACGCTGCAAACCCTGATAATACGGGTATTGATATTTATATGGGATCAGGGGGCGCACCTGAGGGTGTGTTGGCGGCCGCTGCACTTCGTTGTATTAATGGGCAAATGCAAGGGCGTTTAATCTTAGAAAACGCTTATGACCATAAGCAGGCTTTAGATATCGGTTTAGAAGACCCGTATAAAAAATTCACCTTACAAGACATGGCATCTGGTGATGTTGTTTTTGCGGCAACAGGGGTCACCGATGGCTCTATGCTCAAAGGTGTTCGCCTTGGTATGCGCCGCGTCACGACAGATAGTTTGGTGATGCGTTCAGAAACAGGTTCGGTTCGCTGGATTAAAAACCAGCGCCGCGCTTATAAATGATTGGCGACAACGCGTTTTTTCTCGGCGTTGAAAAATCAATTCGTAATCAAAGCTGGCTGGATCGCCTTGATAATTCGCGTGACGCACTAACCATTTCACAGCGATATGGCCTGAGTGAAATCATTGGCCGCATCTTGGCCGCTCGTGATGTAAAAATTGATGAAGTTGACACCTGGCTTAATCCAACCTTGCGCGAACTCATGCCTTCACCCGATACCGTTGTTGATTTGGTAAAAGGGGCAGGGCGCGTTGTTGAGGCAATTAGCAATGATGAACAAATTGCCATTATTGGTGATTATGATGTCGATGGTATATCTTCTACAACAATTTTAACCCAGTTCCTTTTAGCTGCTGGCGCTCACCCGTTAAAACATATTCCCGATCGCGTTAAAGAGGGCTATGGCCCCTCTGTACCGGCGGTTGAAAACTTGGTCAGCCAAGGCGCAAAAGTGCTTATTACGCTTGATTGCGGCACCGCCTCGCATGGACCGTTGGCCCGCGCTAAACAATTGGGCCTCGATGCCATCGTGGTGGACCATCATCAGGTCCCAGAAGAATTGCCGCAAACTTTTGCCCTTATAAACCCAAATCGCAATGATGATCTCTCAGGTCTTGGTACTTTATGTGCGGCGGGCGTGACGTTCATGCTCATTGCGACCATCAACAAATTACTGCGTGAGGCTGATTGGTGGAATGATGAGCGCCCGGCACCAGATTTATTGCAATCACTGGACCTTGTGGCGCTGGCGACCGTTTGCGATGTGGTGCCCCTTAAAGGTTTAAATCGCGCTTTTGTTCGCAATGGCTTGAAAGTAATGGCCAGCCGCAACCGTGTTGGCTTAACCGCGCTTACCGATGTTGCCCGTCTGGTGCGCGCACCCGATGTTTACGCACTGGGGTTTGTTGTTGGCCCACGGTTAAACGCGGCAGGCCGTATTGGTTCTGCGATGGTCGGGGTTGAGTTGATGATGGAGGGCGATAAAGGCCGCGCCAACCAAATTGCCACAAAACTGGAAAGCTGGAATAAAGAACGCCAAGCCATAGAACTTGGTGTGGTTGACCGGGCCGACTATCAGGCCCAGGCCGCGATGGGCGAAACTGGCAATTTGCCCGTGTTGGTCGTTTCTGGTGAAAATTGGCACCCCGGCGTCTTGGGGCTGGCTGCTGCACGGCTTAAAGAACGCTACTTAAGACCAAGCTTTGTTTTTGGCCATGCAAACGGCACCGATGAAGCCAGTGGGTCAGGGCGCTCGATAAAAGGTGTGGATTTAGGCGCTGCCGTGCAAGCGGCTGTAAAAGCGGGCA
>JALWJW010000210.1 GCA_026996935.1 Hyphomicrobiales bacterium | reverse complement strand
GGATATATGTCAGCTCTGCCTGCCAGTTTGGCTACCAACCAGAACGAGATGGTGGCGCGCATGGTGATTGAGGGTCTTATGTTAATTGGCCTGTCATTAACATTTTTGACCTTTTTAGAATTATCAAGACACCTGCGTATGGCAGCGTTTGCGTTTTGGGGATTTGCCCTTGCTGGTGTCGGGCTGATCAGTTTTGGCATTGCTGTACCTGATATCGCCCTTGGCCTCATCCGCATTGTGTTTTTCATAACGGTGCTGGCAGCATTGTCTGTCGCCATTATTCTTTATCGCCAGCAAAAGAACCGGGCGCGAACATCATTACTGGTTTGGATTGTCTTGTTTTTGTGGACACTCATTGCCGCCTATGGTGTTTTAGGCCCGGTTGAAAAAGACGTGATTGCCCCAGTAATTGCCGCTGGTGTGGTTCTTGTTTTGGTCACCATCGGCTTTACTGTTGCCCAATTGGCATTTGGTCGCTCCATGGCTTCAAGGCGATTTCTGGAAGATTCAGGCCGTCGGGCTCTGGCACTTGCCGGTTCAGAACAATCTGTCTGGGATTGGCAAATCGACCATCAGCTTTTATATATCGGGCCAGAACTTGAGCGGGCATTGGGCTTGCAATCTGGTTCAATGGGCGGCACAGATTTAAAAATCTGGCTAGACCTTATCCACCCGGCTGATCGTGGGGCATATGTGGCCTCTGTTGAAGCAGCAGAACGCCGGGGCAAAGGGGCTTTTTCTCAACAGTTTCGTTTGCGCCGCGCCGATGGAAGCTATCGCTGGTTTTTATTGCGCGCTCGCGCTATTCTTGATGAAGACCTGATTGCCTCTCGCTTGATCGGTACCCTGACTGATGTTACCGCTGTTAAGCGTGCTGAAGACCGTATTTTGGCCGATGCGGTGCGCGACCGCGTTACCGGCCTTCCCAACAAGGCATTGTTTATTGATCGGCTTGAACGGGCGATGCGCCGTTGTGGCACCACAGGGTCAACCGAGTTGTTTGTTTTAGTGATCGATCTTGATCGTTTTAAAAATGTCAATGATGGCCTTGGTCATGAAGTTGGCGATAGTCTTTTAAGTGTAACGGCCAACCGTTTGGCAAAAATGATTGGCCCTGATGATACGTTGGCCCGTTTGGTCGGAGACCAGTTCGGTATCATTTTCAATGGTGATACGCCTGAGCGTGAGATTTTTGAGGTGGCCGACAATATTCGCCAGATTGTCGCAATGCCGATTAATGTGCGTCCGCGCGAAATTTTTCTGACCGCCAGCATCGGCGTTGCCCAAATAGAGTTTTTTGATGCCCCTCCTGAGTCTCTCATTAAAAATGCGGAAATTGCATTATATGAAGCCAAACGTCAGGGAAAAGATCATATTGAATTTTATAATGCGTCCATGCGCGATGATCGGGCTAATCTTGTGGCTCTTGAAAATGATTTGCGACGTGCAATTGACCGCAGCGAGATTGAAGTACTTTATCAGCCAATCAAGCGTTTGATTGATGATGAATTAGCCGGCTTTGAAGCTTTGGTGCGTTGGCGCCATCCAACGCGCGGCCTTTTATCGCCCGATGCTTTTATTGCCATGGCTGAAGAAACCGGAATCATTAAAGAAGTCGGCCGCTATGTGCTTAATGAAGCAGCTTGCCAGCTTGGGGTTTGGCAACGCGCCTTTCGCCCCTCTGACCCGCTTTTTGTTGCTGTAAATGTGTCATCAGCGCAATTGCTGAACTATGAATTGGTTAGCGATTTAAAGGCTCTGTTGGCGCGTGAAGACATTGTGCCTGGCACCTTAAAGCTTGAACTGACCGAAACGCTTGTCATGCAAAACCCTGAACTTTCAGGGAAAGTTTTAGAACATGCAACGGCTTTGGGCGTTGGTTTGGCTTGTGATGATTTTGGCACGGGGTATTCGGCTCTTGCCAACTTGCGCCGTTTGCCATTTGATACCTTAAAGATTGATCGTGCCTTTCTAGAAGACGATGGGGTTGATGTCCGTGCCACAATTATTTTTGATGCTATCACTCACCTTGCTCACGATTTGAATCTAAATGTTGTTGCAGAAGGGGTGGAAACGCAAGAACAACAAGAGCGCTTGCGCCAACGTGGCTGTGATTATGCCCAGGGGTTCTTTATTGGTGAGCCGGTTTCAAAAGAGCGTGTCATTGAGGCCTTGGGTGGTCTGCCCTACACTAATGACAAGTCAGCTTTAACCCAATTATGGGATCGTTTGCTGGGTAAAGAAGAAGACAAGAAAAAAGCTCAATCAGCCATGCCCAGCCCACAAGAACAAGCAGCCGATGTTGCCGAACTGCAATCGCTTGAAGAGCCACTTGAACCGTGGACACCTGAAAGCGAAGATGTCTATGATGCTGTTTTGGCAGGTGAAGATATACCACTGAAAACCGCGTCAGATGAGGAAGCGACAATAGACGAGACGCAGGTTTTGGTTTATCCGCCAATCGAAACACCAAAACCAGATAGCGTTGACCTATCAATGCCGAAAGATGAAATCCTTACTGAAGCTGAGGATGACGATCAGGAAGAAATTGCGGTTCAAGACAGTATAGCGGAAGCTGAAAAGCCAGAACCAAAATCGGCTCCGACTGTTGGTGCGGCCCCAATGGCACCACCTGTTTCGCGCCCTGAAGCGTCAAAGGTAGAGCCTGATGCTGAAACCACGGTGCCGGCAAAAACGCCCGTTCAACCTCAAATAAAACTGCCCAGCCAGCAAAAGTTATCAGCCGATGAAAAACCTGTAAATCAGGGCAATATCTCAAAACGGCCAACATCAGCTCCAACTCGAAAACCAAAAATAAAATTGGCTAAAAAGAAGTAACGCAAATAAAAACGGCGCTTTGTTTTAAGGTCAAAGCCTTAACAAAGCATCGTAATGTAAAGTGCGTACGGGGTTATTCTTTACCAATTGTTGGCAAGACATAATCTTTAAATGTCTCTCGCAAAGTAAGTTTGGAGATTTTCCCTGTTGCAGTATGTGGAAGTTCTTCAACAAAAGCCACAGCATCCGGCATCCACCATTTGGCAATTTTACCTTCCAGAAAATCAAGCAGGTCTTGTTCGACAACTTCGCAATCAGGTTTTTTAACAATCACCAATAAAGGCCGCTCGTCCCATTTGGGATGTGGCAAACCAATAACAGCAGCCTCTAAAACATCAGCATGACCAACGGCAATATTTTCAATATCAATAGAGGAAATCCATTCCCCGCCTGATTTAATCACATCTTTTGCCCGGTCGGTAATTTGCATATAGCCATTGGCATCAATGGTTGAAACATCGCCCGTATCAAACCAGCCTTCGGCATCAAAGCTATCTGCTCCGTCCCCTTTTAGATAAGCTGAAGAAACAGCAGGACCACGCACTTTAAGGCGACCAAAGGCCTTGCCATCATGGGGCAGGCGGTTGTTGTCATCATCGGTAATTTTCATTTCAACAGTATAGGGTGGGCGGCCTTGTTTAAGTTGGGTTTGCCACCAGTCAGCCTCACTCATATCATCCATACCGCCGCGCCGCGAGCCAAGGGTGCCAAGTGGGCTCATTTCCGTCATGCCCCAGGCATGTACAACATTAACGCCATATTTTTCTTCAAAGATTTTCATCATTGATTCAGGACACGCCGCCCCGCCAATAATCACCCGCTCAAGATACGGGAGCATTTTATCAGGGTTTTCCTCTAAATATTGCAATAACATCAACCACACAGTAGGCACCGCTGCTGTTAGTGAAACCTTTTCACTATCAAGCAATTCATAAATAGATGCCCCATCCATTTGCGCCCCTGGCATAATCATATTGGCGCCAGCCATCGGGCCGGAAAATGCCAGTGAC
>JALWJW010000209.1 GCA_026996935.1 Hyphomicrobiales bacterium | reverse complement strand
TAATTTGATGGCTCTAGGAGCATCAGTAATCAATGGGTTTAGCTGGGACACTTTCCTGATGGATCCGCTGGTGTTTATTCTATGGGTATCTGTTGCTGTAACTTTATTGTTTTGGGGCAGAGGCGGGTTTTGTGGCTGGTTATGTCCATTTGGCGCTTTACAAGAACTTACAAACCAGATTGCACGCTTTTTCAAAGTGCCTCAATGGACCTTGCCATGGGGATTACATGAACGGTTGTGGCCCCTTAAATACATAATCTTTCTTGGCCTTTTTGGTTTGTCACTGGCCTCTATTTCAATGGCCGAACATTTTGCCGAAGTCGAACCCTTTAAAACTTCCATTATTTTAAAATTTGCCCGAAGCTGGCCCTATGTGCTGTTTGCAACAGCGGTTCTTGGAATAGGCTTATTCATTGAGCGATTTTATTGCCGCTATATTTGCCCATTAGGCGCAGCATTGGCCATCCCGGGCCGGATGCGGATGTTTGACTGGTTAAAACGATACAAAGAATGCGGCAGCCCCTGCCAAACCTGTTCCAACGAATGCTTTGTGCAAGCCATTCATCCAACTGGGGAAATCAATCCAAATGAATGCCTGTCCTGTCTTCATTGTCAGGTTTTGTATCAAGACCACAGCAAGTGCCCTGTCGTTATCCGCAAAGATAAACGCCGAGAAAAAATAGCCGCCAGTGTTCAAGGACTTAATCAAGAGGCAAACCGCCTCGGCTCAACTGCAACGATCTCAATTACAACCTCAACATCACAAAAGGAGAAATAAAATGTCTGAAAACAAAACAAAAGGTAAGGGAATTTCACGCCGTGATATTCTGACTGGACCAGTTAAAGGAGCTGCAGTTGTTGGTACTATGGCTGCCGTTGGCGGGGGCGCTTTAATGTCAGAACGTGCCGCAGCATCTGGCACCGAAGGATCCGTTGCTCCAGGAAAACTGGATGACTATTACGGGTTTTGGTCATCAGGTCAGGCTGGTGAGTTACGCATTATTGGTGTTCCTTCCATGCGTGAACTAATGCGTGTGCCAGTATTTAATCGTTGTTCAGCTACTGGTTGGGGCGATACGAATGAATCAAAGAAAATTCTTACTGAAGGGCTAATGCCTGAATCCAAAGAGTTTTTGGCAAAACGCGGTATGGAAACATATCATAATGGTGATCTTCATCATCCCCATATGTCATTTACAGATGGGACTTATGATGGTCGTTATATCTTCATGAACGACAAAGCAAACACTCGTGTTGCCCGTGTTCGTTGTGATGTAATGAAATGCGACAAAATTATTGAAATTCCAAATGCATCAGATATCCATGGTCTTCGTCCGCAAAAGTTCCCACGTACCGGTTATGTATTTGCCAATGGTGAGCATCGTGTCCCACTTGTAAATGATGGCACCAATATGGATGACATTGAGAACTATGTTTCAATATTTTCTGCGATTGATGGCGATACTATGGAAATTGCCTGGCAGATCATTGTAACTGGCAACCTTGATAATACAGACTGTGATTATCAGGGAAAGTATGCGATGTCGACCAGCTATAACTCCGAAGGCGCTGTTGACCTTGAAGGCATGACCTCATCCGAAATGGACCATGTCGTTGTCTTTAACATTGCCCGTATTGAAGCTGCTGTCGCAGCAGGTGAATACAAAACTTACAATGGTGTTAAAGTTCTAGACGGTAAAAAAGGTTCGAAATTAACCGCCTATATTCCAATTCCAAACAGTCCCCATGGCGTAAACTCATCACCCGATGGAAAATACGTTATGATTAATGGTAAACTGTCACCAACGGTTTCAATTATTCAATGGGATAAACTCGAAGCAGTCTTTAATGGTGCCGACCCTCGTTCTGCTGTTGTTGGGGAACCTCAACTGGGTCTGGGCCCTCTGCACACAGCTTTTGACGGTAAAGGCCATGCCTACACAACACTGTTTCTCGACAGCCAAATGGTGATGTGGGACATCGATAAAGCCATTCAGCTTTATAGTGGTAAAAAAGTTGATCCAATCATTAAAAAAACCGATGTAATGTATCAGCCAGGCCACAACCACACCTCCATGGGCGAAACAAAAGAGGCAGATGGAAAGTGGCTTATCTCACTCAACAAGTTTTCAAAAGACCGCTTCTTGAATGTTGGGCCACTAAAACCGGAAAATGATCAGTTATTAGATATTTCAGATGGTAATTTAAAAGTTGTGCACGATGGTCCAACCTTTGCTGAACCGCATGACTGTATCATTGTGCGTCGTGATATTGTGAATCCAGTTAATGTTTGGGATCGCAATGATGTAACTTGGGAAGATGCAACAAAGCAAGCAAAAGCCGATGGCGTTGACCTGGAAGAAGGTTCAGAAAAAGTCATCCGAGATGGTAAAAAGGTACGGGTTTATATGTATTCTTCAGCCCCTACTTTCTCTTTGAATCAATTCAAGGTTAAGCAAGGTGATGAAGTAACCATTTACATCACCAACACAGATGATGTCGATGATTTGACCCACGGCTTTACCCTTGGCAATCACGGCATTGCTTTTGAAGTTGCCCCACAAGCAACTGCATCAGTTACATTCACTGCGGACCGCCCAGGCGTTCATTGGTACTATTGTCAATGGTTCTGTCACGCTCTTCATATGGAGATGCGCGGTCGAATGCTGGTTGAACCTGCTTAAAGCAAACAAGAAAGTTTTTATTATGTTACGTTTGTTCTTGTTGAGTATCTTGATGTTACCAATATCTGTTGTTCAAGCTGCACAAGTTATTGTAGCACCTACAGACGCGGCATTAGCAAAAGCTTTAAAAAATGCACAGGCGGGGGATACTCTCCGCCTGTCACCAGGCACCTATATGGGGCCAATAATCATAAAAACACCACTAACACTTGTTGGTAACAATACTACAATTGATGGTCGTAAACTGGGGTCTGTTATTACGATAAATGCACCTGATGTAACCGTACAAGGATTAAAAGTAATTGGTTCAGGATCTGGCGGCAAAGGCTTAGATGCAGGTATCACACTAGCACAAAAAGCTGATCGCAGTGTGGTGCGTAATAATCACCTGATAAACAATCTGGTTGGCATCAATGTTCATGGTACAAAAGATGCCCTGGTGAAAGACAACATTATCCAAGGTCGCCGTGACCACCGCGTAAATGATCGTGGTAATGGAATTTATGTCTGGAATGCACCCGGCACCCGTATCATTGGCAATGATGTGCAATACGGACGTGACGGTATATTCGTCAATACATCGAAAAACAATACTTTTACTGGCAATCGGTTTCGCAACCTGCGCTTTGCCATTCATTACATGTACGCAAACAACTCAACTGTATCAGAAAATATTTCCATCAAAAACGATATTGGTTATGCCATTATGTTTTCAGACAATGTTCTAATCAAAGGTAATTTATCAATGAATGATCGTAATCATGGGATTATGATGAATTACACCAACAAAAGCATAGTCAAAGACAATACTGTTGTTCAGGTCAAAGACAAATGTGTATTTATTTACAACGCCCACAAGAACACCTTCATAAACAATGTATTTAAAAAATGTCGTATCGGCATTCATTTCACCGCTGGTTCAGAACGCAATGAAATGTCACAAAACGCCTTTATCGGCAATCGCAACCAAGTAAAATATGTTGGCTCAAAGTGGGTCGACTGGAGCACTGGGGGCAAAGGCAATTATTGGTCTGACCACGCGGCCTTTGATCTTGATGGAAATGGAATTGCCGACAGTGCGTATCGCCCCAATGATATTATGGATCATGTGTTATGGACACAACCTGCCGCAAAGTCCCTGCTCGGCTCCCCCGCCATTCAATTAATC
>JALWJW010000208.1 GCA_026996935.1 Hyphomicrobiales bacterium | reverse complement strand
GATCAAAACCCGGCACAAGTGCAGGCACAGGCAAATATTGCAGCCGCCACGCCAACAGAACCAGATGCACAGGAAATATTAAAACAAGCCAAGATTGAAGCGGAAAACATTCGCCAAAAAGCCCTGCTGGAAGCCAAGCAGGAACGTGATGTCATTTTAAAGCAGGCTAAAATTGACAGTGACAAAAAACTCGCTGCCCATATTTTACAATTATCGCAAGACTTTCGTCAGTCTGTACGCCAGCAGGAAGCAAAAATTGGCAAGGTCGTTGCCAGCACCATTCGTCAGATCATCTCAGATATTCCCGACGAAAACGTACAACGCGATGTCGTTAAAACCGCTCTACGCAATTTTGCCGATGAAAGCGCTCTAAAACTTAGAGTGGCCCCTGACAGTTTTGACAAAGCATGGTGGACCAACTGGAAATGGGCAATGGACAACAATTTTGATGTCAACATCATTATCAAAGACCCAAATTTAGCCCAGGGCCGCTGTATCCTGGAATTTGCCAATCATAAAGTTGACATAGGCATCCAAACCCAGCTTGACAGTTTACAACAAATAGCAACCGGCTGCACCAGCACATCAGCACCAAAAAACAGCACATCCAGTCAGAAACAATTTGCACTCCAAACCCCAACTGACCAACCAGATAGCTCAATACCCTCAAATCACCCCCAACCCGATTACCACCAGAAAGAGGGCTAAATCATGCAAGCAGGGTTTGAACCAAATATAGATCAACTGCACACAAAGCTTCATAGCGCGCAGTTTTATGCGCCCGTTGCTTCAATCATTGAAGCCTATCCAACGCGTATCATCACCTCGTTACAAACTTCATTTGTAGGGGAAATTTGCAACATCAACACCCCTGGCTCCGATAAGACCTATCAGGCCCAAACTGTTGCCATTGAAGATGGCAAAGCGATCCTTGCCCCATTGCAAGATATCAGCGGCCTGTCCAGTGATGCCGAAGTTGTGCCAACCCGATTACCATTCAAAATTCGTGTTGGGAATGCTTTGCTCGGTCGCGTGCTTGATGGACTGGGCGAACCGCTTGATGAACGCCCCCTTGATCGCGAGACTTTAATCGAACGTGATGTTGCCCCGCAAAGTATTTCGCCAATGGATCGCCCAATCATCGACCAGCCGTTACAAACCGGCATACGCAGTCTTGATGCCTTTACCACTCTTGGCCAGGGTCAACGGGTTTCAGTTCTGGGTGATCCCGGCTCTGGTAAAACAACACTCTTGTCCATGTTGGCGCGCAATGCCGATGCCGATGTCTGTATTCTGGTTCTGATTGGCGAACGCGGCCGTGAAATACGCGAACTGCTTGATCGACAACTCCCCCCAGAGTTTCGTAAAAAATGTGTCGTAGTTGCCTCAACTTCAGAAAAACCCGCCATGGAACGCCTGATGGCTTCACACCTTGGTTTGGCAATTGCCGAGTATTTCCGAGATCAGGGCAAACATGTTTTACTGATGTTTGATAGCGTCACCCGTTTTGCCCGCGCCCAGCGTGAAGTATCCTTGGCTGCTGGTGAACCTGTTGTTCGCCGTGGCTATACCTCATCTGTTTATACTGAACTGCCTCGCCTGGTTGAACGTTGCGGGCGCACTAACAAAGGTGCTATTTCAGCTATCTTTACAGTACTGACAGAATCTGAAGGCATTGGAGACCCAATTGCAGAAGAACTTACCAGTCTGACCGATGGCCACATTATTTTAAGCCCTAAACTTGGCCAGGCCGGGCATTTCCCGGCCGTCGATGTCTTACGCTCGCGCTCGCGGCTCATGTCTGAGCTTGTCGGCAAACAACACCAGAACGATGCCAATAAAATCCGCGACCTTATGGGCAAATACAACGAAGTAGAACTTCTCATTCAAGTGGGAGAATACCGCAAAGGTTCAGACATTAAAGCCGACGAAGCCATTGCCAAGCACAATAAAATCAACAGCTTTTTACAACAGTCACCCGATGAAAACTCACAATTTAGCCAAACCACAAAACAGCTAAGGGATCTGGCTGGAAATGAGTAAAAAAACCATTCTGAGATTACTGGAAGCTAAAAAACTTCATTCACGCATCGCTAAAAAACACGTCACCCAGGCACATGCCGAATTGGCGCAAATTCAAGCCTTTATTAAACAACTGCAAGACCAATTAAAAACCAAAGAACAACAGGCACCCAAAAAACGCGCTCAGGCATTTTCCAAAGCATTGGCCAGTGAGCTGACGGTCACAACTTATGCCAATGTTTGCAACATTTACAAGATCATCGACAAAGACCTTTTGACCCACAAAAACACCATCGTGAAAAACCAGAACCAGGAACAATTTGCGTTAACCAAACTCAAGCGTGCGCAACAAAAAATGGCACAGTGTTTGCAAAAAGAAGAAAAGATACGACAACTCGCGACCATCAAAAACCGTGAGACTGCCGTAAGGGCGGCATTATTGGGAGAAGACACCTAAACATCTTTTTCCATTGAAATAGGCGGAGTTTCAAGTGAAAACTGGACAAATTGAACATAAAACAACATCAGATAAGAGCAAAAATGCCTCTATGGATTGTTTGACGGCCTGGCAGAATGCTGCGCCATCGCTGATGTTTGAAATACGTGGCACCCGGGGTGAAGTTATCCTTAGTCCACAAAATGAAACACAACTACCCAAAAACCCGCAGTTCATAAGCGGGACACTGAACGATAAGCTTTTTTGGCTGCTCATTGACCCTGATTTTTTTAATGCGCTGTTTTTAAATATTGGCTTTGAACTGGAAGTCAATTCAATGGCGCAAACAGATGTGCCTTTGGTTCTCGAACACTTATTCACCGAATACTTTCAATCATTAGAAGCCGTTCTTGATTGTCAATTAGCCTTTAAAGACTTCACCTCACATCACGATGTAAGCAATCTCAAGCAGTTTGACTTCACTATCCATTCAATGGAAAGCGTTTTTGAAGGAAAACTGTTTACCGATGCACCAAACATTCTCAACAAACTTACCACCGCTCTGTTTCCTTATCAGGTGAGCGGCGAAAAAAATTGCACCATCGTAAGTGATGTCGCCATTGGCCCGATTGTTTTAAGCAAAAGTGACGTTTCATCCTTATCTATTGGCGATCTTGTCAGCATCGGTAAAGGGGCCGACCAGAATTTAGATGGCTTTATCCGACGCGCAAATGGCAGCACCTGGAAAGCACTGCTTGGCGGTGCATCGGCACTTATAAAGTCATCAAAACAACCCTTTGAAGAACTATTCAAATCAACCGAAGATGAAGTTTTACTTGGTTTGAAAATTGGCACAACAAACATTTCCGCCAATAAATTATTGCAAATTAAATTAGACGACGAATTGGTCATTGATCGTTTGCCGGAAAATGCCGTGCACCTGATTCTTGATGGTCAAACTTTGGCATCAGGTACCCTGCAAACATCGGGTGGACATTTATGCATAGCCATTGATCAATTGGAGGTGCCACATGCAAATGACTGACCAGACCTTTGGTGCCCTCATTTTATTACTGATTGTCGGATTTTTACCTCTGGCTGCTGTAACCGTAACCGCATTTGCAAAAATTGCCGTGGTTTTATCTCTGGTGCGAAACGCACTCGGTGTCCAGCAATTGCCACCCAATATTGTAATTTACACCCTGTCGATCATATTGGCTGCATTCATTGCGATGCCAATGATGACCGAAGCTTATAACTCTATTGTTGCTGCAGATATCACATTCTCAGGCATAGATGAATGGTTTACAGCCGGCAAACTCGCCTTAAAACCCCTCACCGCTTTCTTGTCTGAACATACAGACCCCAAGCAACTTGCATTTTTTAAGGCATCGGCTGAAAAAATCTGGGAACATAAAGGAGGGTTTACCGGTACAGAAG
>JALWJW010000207.1 GCA_026996935.1 Hyphomicrobiales bacterium | reverse complement strand
ATACCAAATGGATTTCAGCTTATGAAGACCGCAATGTTGATATTGGCTTGGCTTGCGGCTTTTCAGGCCATGCCCAAATTGGCAAGGGCATGTGGGCCATGCCTGATTTAATGGCTGATATGTTGGCGCAAAAACAGGCGCATTTACAAGCTGGTGCCAACACCGCTTGGGTGCCCTCGCCAACGGCGGCCACTTTGCACGCCACCCATTATCACCAGATCAATGTGTTTGAGGTTCAAGAAAAACTCAAAAATCGCCCCCTCGCCAGCCTTGATGATTTGCTGACCATTCCACTCGCTGGCGGCATCAATTGGTCAGCAGATGAAATCCGTAACGAAATTGAAAACAACTCGCAGTCTATTTTAGGCTATGTGGTGCGCTGGATTGAACAAGGTATCGGGTGTTCAAAAGTGCCTGATATTCACAATATTGGCCTGATGGAAGATCGCGCCACTTTGCGTATTTCATCGCAACTTATGGCCAATTGGTTGCTGCATGGGGTGATAAATCAACAACAAATTATCGATACCATGAAACAAATGGCAAAAGTGGTTGATGAGCAAAATGCTGGCGATAAAGCTTATGTGCCGATGACACCTGACACGGACAAATCTATCGCCTTTCAAGCAGCCGTTGAGCTTGTCTTAAAAGGAGCCACGCAACCATCGGGCTATACAGAGCCTATTTTGCATGCGCGACGAGCCGAGGCAAAGCGGGCTAATCTGCAATAAAAATGGCCCGAAAATCATTGACGTTAGTGCGGGTTGGCCCTGTCATAACCAAATCGCCTAATTGTTCAAAAAACCCGTAGGCATCATTATTATCAAGGTAGCTTTGTGGGTTTAGCCCCAATGCTTTGGCCCGCGCCAATGTGGTGGGGTTGATGATTGCGCCAGCGTTATCTTCCACCCCGTCAATGCCATCGGTATCGCAAGCAATGGCCGAGATTTTAGGATGTCCATCAAGGGCAATGGCCAACGCCAAAGCGTATTCAGCATTGCGACCACCGCGACCG
Source organism: Hyphomicrobiales bacterium (assembly GCA_026996935.1). GTDB lineage: Bacteria > Pseudomonadota > Alphaproteobacteria > Rhizobiales > Aestuariivirgaceae > JALWJW01. Next base: position 2,891 of record JALWJW010000207.1, on the reverse strand, counting down.
TTTCCTTTTACGGTAACGGTGGTTTCACCACCTGAAATGATGAGCATTGCTTGATCTGTTGGCTTTGTCTCTAAAGCTAATTTGGCGTGCTCAACAGCGATCTCGCGTGCTTCGCCTTCAATATCATCGCCCAAATTGATGACCTTAAAACCTGCGGCAAGACATTCTTTTTCAGCTTGAGCAACGGCCATGGCGGGCGCGGCAATAATTTCGGTTTGAGTGTTTACCAAGCGCTCATCATCAGGTTTAGGTGTTTCTGAGTCTGGTGATTGCAAAAAGCTCAAAACAGAGGGCGGCAAGTCCAAATTGTATTTTTGGCAAATTTCCATTGCCTGCTGGCGCGTTGTGGCATCGCCCACGGTGGGGCCAGAAGCAACAACTGAAGGATCATCGCCCGGCACATCTGAAATAATCAATGTCATCACATGGGCAGGATAAGCCGCCAGCGCCAAGCGTCCGCCTTTAATGGCGGACAAGTGTTTGCGCACGCAGTTCATTTCATCAATCGGGGCACCGCTCATTAAAAGTTGCTGGTTGATGTCTTGTTTTTGCGCCAGTGAAATGCCGCGTGCGGGGGCGGTTAATAATGATGAGCCACCACCTGAAATCAAACACACCACCAAATCATCAGCCGTTAAATTTGAAACCAGTTCTAAGACCTGCTGCGCCCCTTTTAGTCCTGCCGCATCTGGCACGGGATGAGAAGCTTCTATAATCTCGATCACTTCGGTCGGGGCGCTGTGGCCATAGCGGGTTAAAACTCTGCCGCTAAATTCACCTTTGCCGTCCCTGACCCAACATTTTTCAAAAACCTGCGCCATGGCGGCACTGGCTTTTCCCGCCCCAATGACCACGGTTTTGCCTTTTGTCGGCTGTGGCAGGAAATCTGGCACACAATTTTGTGGACTTGCAGCGCGCCAAGTTTTGTCAAAAAGGCTTTGCAGGAAATTTTGTATTTTTTGTTGATCCATGAGGGGCTTTCGTGGTTGCGGTGGCCGTAAAACTGAGGTTACTTTACTCTTACGGGGCCAAATTTTTGATTGCAAATAAAATGACCAACAAATCAAATTCTTCACGCGTTTTTCATCGCACCCTTAACGCCTTATTCCCGCAAGCTGTTTCGGCCAAAGGCGTTTATATCTCAGACAGCGCCGGCAAACAGTATCTCGACGGGTCTGGCGGGGCGGCAGTTTCGTGTTTAGGCCATGGCAATCAACAGATTATTGATGCAATAAAACAGCAATTAGACAAAATGGCCTTTGCTCATACTTCGTTTTTCACCAGTGAACCAGCCGAAGAACTGGCCGAAAAATTATCGCAAAAAGGCCCGCGTGATAAAACCACAAATGGGGCGTGGCGGACTTATTTTGTTTCGGGCGGATCAGAGGCCAATGAAACAGCATTTAAAATGGCGCGGCAAATTATGTTTGAACGGGGTGAGACTTCGCGCAGCCATTTCATTGCCCGCCAACAATCTTATCACGGCGGCACCATTGCAACCATGTCGGCAGGTGGACGAGCCGCTTCGCGCGATTTGTATGAGCCGTTGCTGTCCACCAACTTTGAGAAAATCATGCCGTGTTTTCCGTTTCGTTGGCAAAAGAGTGGTGAAAGTGATGAGGCGTTTTTGGCGCGCTCATCGGGTGAGCTGGAAACCATGATTGAAAAGCTGGGTGACAGGCGCGTCATTGGCTTTATTGCCGAAACCGTATCAGGGGCCACCCTTGGTGCGGTGCCGCCTGTTAAAGGCTACTTCAAGGAAATCCGCCGCATTTGCGATAAATACGGTGTGTTGATGATTATTGATGAAGTCATGGCAGGAATGGGCCGCTGTGGCAAACTGTTTGCCATTGATGAAGAAGGCGTGGTGCCTGATATGATTACGCTGGCCAAGGGGCTGGGCGGCGGCTACCAGCCGCTTGGTGCTGTCATGGTGCGCGAGGAATTGGCGCAAGAAATTGAGCAAGGCTCTGGCGCGTTTGTGCACGGCCATACTTATGTTGGCCACGCGGCGGCATGTGCGGCAGGCGCGGCGGTGCAGCGGGTGTTTGAGGAAACAGGCATCATTGATGAGGTGGCGGTTAAGGGTGAAATTCTTGCGGCTAAATTGGCGCAGGCTTTCAGCGATCATCCTCATATTGGCGATTTGCGCGGGCGCGGGTTCTTTCGCGGTATTGAACTGGTTAAAGACCGCGAGACCAATGAACCGTTTGATGGCAAGCATGGCCTGGCGATGAAAATCAAAAAAGCGGCGATGGATGAAGGACTGATTTGTTATCCCATGGGCGGTACGGTGGATGGTTTTAACGGCGACCATGTCATGTTAGCCCCGCCGTTTATTTATACGCCAGATCATATGGACGAGCTGATTGAGAAATTGGGGCGGGCGATTGATAAGTCGATTGCAGGGATTTGCTGAGGGTTCCGCGCCATGGATACCCGCGACAAGCACGGGTATGAGGGTTTAGGCAAGTCTTGCCGTATTCGTTGCTATGAGTTAGAAGCTAGGCCAAGAAAAATTCTTTATTTCAGGCGTAGAAATCATGGCGAGCGAACAAGACAAAAACCCACTAAGTGGGCAACCTAATAACCCGCAGATGGGACAGAAAAAGAAAAAGGTCAAAAAGAAGAAATCTTTTAAGCCTAAGGCCCGTCTGCCGCGCGGGTTTGGTGATCGCTCGCCCGCAGATATTCGCGCCACTGATGAGATGGTGGCGAAAATTCGTGAAGTGTATGAACTCTATGGATTTGACCCGATTGAAACGCCAATGTTTGAATTTACCGAAGCGCTTGGCAAATTCCTGCCTGATACGGACCGCCCCAACGCTGGCGTATTTTCGTTGCAAGATGATGATGACCAATGGATGAGCCTGCGCTATGATTTGACAGCA
>JALWJW010000206.1 GCA_026996935.1 Hyphomicrobiales bacterium | reverse complement strand
ATTGGCAATTCCAAAGATCAAACTCTGGCCGCCAGTGCTGAAAACTTGCTACAAGATGAAAGCGTGCGGGTGCGGGCAATGGCGGTTTGGGCGCTTCGTCAATTGTTAGATCAAGATCACTTTGAAGGCTTAAAGCGTAAAACGATCAAAAATGAAACCAATGAAAGTGTTTTAATCGAATGGAACAAAACCGCGTAAATCACCTGTTTATTTTTGGCCTTGGTTATACAGGCAAAGTGCTTGGCGATCTGCTAAAAAAACAGGGGTGGAAAGTATCTGGCACCAGCCGTGATGAGGCAGGGGCCGAACAATTGGCACAAGATGGGTTTTATTCTTATGTGTTTAATGAAACCACCCCGCTTGAACCGGCTGTTTTTGATGGTGTGACACATATTTTATTATCTATCCCCCCCAATGATGAAGGTGACTTGGTTTTTAAAACTCATGGAAGCGACATTGCACAACGGGCCCAACAGCTTAAATGGGTCGGCTATCTTTCAACCACCGGTGTTTATGGCGACCATCAAGGCGGTTGGGTCGATGAAGAAACGGCGCTGACGCCATCAACAGAGCGTGGTGAAAAGCGTGTTTGGGCCGAGATACAATGGCAGAGCTTATTTCAATCGAACAAATTACCAATCCATATTTTTCGTCTGGCAGGGATTTATGGGCCTGGTAGTAACCAGTTGGAAAAAGTCGCGGCAAAAAAAGCCAAACGGCGCATCAAAGAGGGGCAGGTTTTCTCACGTATTCATGTTGATGATATTGCAGGTATGTTAATTGCATCGATGAACTCACCACATGCAGGGGAGGCCTATAATATTTGCGATGATGAGGCTGCCCCACCGCAAGATGTTGTTACTTATGCCGCTCAATTATTGGGTGTTGATCCACCACAAGAAATTTTATTTAACCCTGATGATATGACCCCTATGGGCTTGAGCTTTTTTGCCGAATCAAAACGGGTCTCAAATGAGAAAATCAAACGCGATCTTGGTTACACTTTAAAATACCCAACCTATCGAGAAGGTTTGAAAGCTTTATTGCCTAGCGTTGGCAAATCAACCATCGGCAAAGGATAAAAGCTGCTGACAGGTATTTTCAATGGTTTTTAGATTGTGAGGATTTGATAAGCGATGATCGCCATGCTTAATCAAATTGAAGTTCACCATTTCACCTTCTATGGCCTGATATACTTTTAAACCATGTTGCCAAGGCACATCACGGTCACCCTCGCCTTGCAATACTGTAACAGGGCAGTGCACTTTTAAATCTTTCTCAAGCAAACAATGCTGCCATCCATCTTCAATAAGATCACGGGTAATGATGTATGGCTCATCACCATATTCACTTGGTTCAGAAAAAAATCCCTGATCGGTAATTTCTTTGCGAACGGCCTCATCATATTCTTCCCACATCAAATCTTTGGTCATATCCAATGCCGGCGCAATAAGAACAAGACCTGCTACACGATGGAGCTGGTCTTTATGGTGCTGTGCAATGTATTTGTAAAGCAAAGTGGCAATCCAACCACCCATACTGGAACCGACAATAATTCGTTTTCCTTGTGTCTGGTCTAAAAACAATTGTGCTGATTGGGCCAGCCATTTAGAAATTGTCCCGTCAACAAACTTTCCACCAGATTGTCCATGGCCTGAATAATCAAAACGCAATGAAGGTCTGTTTTCTTTTTCAGCCAAATCTGCCAAAAGCTGAGCTTTGGAACCTTCCATGTCAGACATAAAGCCGCCAAGCCAAAAAAGGCCGGTTGGCCCATCGATGCTATCTTGTGCACCATCGTGCATATAAGCCAATTGAATTTTTTCTTGTTCAGGGCCATCAAAGGGAGCAAAGCAGACTTTTGACATGATTTTCTCTATTTTCTCACAATAAAACGCAAATTTTTCAGGTTCTTTACTTGCAGGAAAGCAACAAGGTGTATATTGGCTGATAGTGTGTTATACTTAAAACACTTATATGCGACAAGAAAAGGAGTTTTGTTATTCGCAGACCACATAGAGCGCCCATCAAACCCCGCGATGATGGCCCTCGCGTTAATCAAAAAATTGAAGCGGAAACAGTTTTAGTAATCGATGAAAGCGGCGAAAAGCGCGGGCCAATGCCCACAAGCCAAGCCCTTGATATTGCAGCAGATGCTGGGTTGGACCTTGTAGAAGTGTCACCAACAGCCAAGCCGCCTGTATGTAAAATTCTCGACTATGGTAAATTTAAGTTCCAGGCGCAGAAAAAAGCCAATGAGGCGCGCAAGAAACAGAAAGTTATCGAAGTTAAAGAAATCAAGATGCGGCCCAACATCGATACTCACGATTATGAAACGAAAATGAAAGCAGCGACCAAATTTATCGGCAATGGCGATAAAGTTAAAGTTACTATTCGTTTTCGCGGTCGTGAGATGGCTCACATCAACCTTGGCCGTGCACTTTTGGACCGAGTTGAGGCTGACAGTGCAGAATTTGCCAAAGTGGAAACACGGGCCAAAATGGAAGGTCGTCAGATGATGATGATCTTAGGGCCGCGTTAATCGCTAAATACCTTCGTTTTTCAGCAATTTGGCCGAAAAACTGATGATTTTACAAAAGGCACCTGTGGCATCGCGTCCAAGGTGCCTTTTTTCTTGCAATTTTCACCAGAGCAGCATATATACCAGCGTCTTAGAACCGTCCGGCCTTGAGCAATCAAGGGGCAGCCGTGTCGGTTCAATAAGCTCAACTTTGTATTTAAGGAATAGCAAATGCCCAAGATGAAAACAAAATCCTCTGCTAAAAAGCGTTTTAAACTGACCGCTTCCGGCAAGGTTCGTGCAAGTCAGGCTAACAAGCAACACGGCATGATTAAACGTACCAATAAACAGCTTAGAAATCAGCGTGGTACTCAAATCCTTGCAGAATGTGATGCAAAAATCGTTCGCAAGTTTTTACCAAACGGCTAATCGCCAGTTTACACGTATTTTTAGGAGTTTAGATCATGGCACGTACAACACGTGGGACGACTGGCCACGCCCGTCACAAAAAAGTAATTAAAGCAGCCAAAGGCTATTATGGCCGTCGCAAAAATACCATCAAAATCGCAAAGCAAGCGGTTGAGAAGGCGGGTGAATACGCCTATCGCGACAGACGCCAGCGCAAACGGAATTTCCGCAGCTTATGGATCCAGCGTATTAATGCTGCAAGCCGTCAACACGGCATGACTTATGGCCGATTTATCAACGGGCTCACTAAAGCAGGTATTGAGGTTGACCGTAAAGTTATGGCTGACCTTGCCGTGCACGAGCCTGCAGCGTTCAAAGTTTTGGTTGAAAAAGCCCAAGCTGCGTTGCAATAGGTTTACGCCACATGGGTGCGCACTTAGGTGATTGCACCCACATACATCTGTTTTTACTGGGCCCAAACGGTTAAGCTCTTTTTGAGTTTAATCTGATTTGTGCCCAGTATTTTTTTATCTATATAACATTGAACTTTCGGAAGTTTACCATGACTGAAACACTCGATCTGGAAAAACTTGAGCAAGACCTGATTGCCCAAGTGGACCAAGCCAGCAACGAACAAGCCCTTGAAGAAGTCCGCATTGGTGCCCTTGGCAAAAAGGGAACGATTTCAGCCATGATGAAGGGCATGGGCAAACTTGACCCCGAACAACGCAAAAGTACAGGTCAGGCGCTTAACGCTTTAAAAGCGCGCGTTTCACAAGCCATTGCCACTCAAAAAGAAGTGCTTAAAAAGCAAGCCATGGATTTACGTTTAGCAACTGAGCATGTGGATGTCACACTCCCGGCGCGCAAACGTTCAGAAGGAACTATTCATCCGGTTTCGCAGGTTTGGGAAGAAGTCGTTCAAATTTTTGGTGATCTGGGCTTTAGCGTTGCTGAAGGTCCACATATCGAATCTGACTGGTATAATTTTGGCGCGCTTAATATTCCCGATGAGCATCCAGCGCGTCAGGAACATGACACATTTTATTTTAATCCGGATAAAGATGGTTCACGCAAGGTTTTACGGACACACACATCACCTGTGCAAATTCGCACAATGGAAACAAATCAACCACCCATTCGCATCATTGCGCCAGGCCGTACGTTCCGTTGTGATTCAGATCAGACCCACACCCCGATGTTCCATCAGGTTGAGGGATTGGTGCTTGATAGCGACATTCACCTTGGTCACCTCAAATGGACTTTAACAGAATTCTGTAAAGCCATTTTTGAACTTGATGATGTGAAAATGCGGTTCCGCTCTTCTCATTTCCCGTTTACCGAACCGTCAATGGAAATCGACATTGGCTGCACCTGGGAAAATGGTCAGGTGAAAATTGGCGAGGGAGATGATTGGCTTGAAATTTTGGGTTCTGGCATGGTTCACCCAAATGTCATTCGCGCTGGCGGGCTTGACCCCGATAAAGTTCAGGGCTTTGCCTTTGGCGTGGGCATTGATCGTATTGCGATGCTCAAATATGGCATTCCAGATTTACGGGCGTTTTTTGAATCAGATTTACGTTGGCTTAGACACTATGGCTTTTCGGCCCTGAATGTTCCAAACCTTGCGGGAGGCCTATCATGAAATTTACATTATCATGGCTCAAAGAATATCTTGATACCGATGCTTCATTAGAAGAAATCTGTACCGCTCTTAATGACACCGGCCTTGAAGTTGAAGGCGTTGAAAACATGGCTGAAGTCTTAAAAGATTTCACCGTGGCCAAGGTGATTGAAGCACGTCAACACCCCGATGCTGATCGGTTGCGGGTGTGCGATGTGGAGACCAAAGACGGCATGGTGCAAGTTGTTTGTGGCGCACCAAATGCACGCACTGGCCTTGTTGGTGTTTTTGCTGGCCCGGGCACTCATGTGCCAGGCACAGGTGTTGATTTACAAACAGGTGTTATTCGCGGTGTTGAATCAGCGGGTATGCTGTGTTCAGAACGCGAATTGATGATCTCAGAAGATCACGATGGGATTATTGATTTCAACGAAGATATTGCTGTTGGTACATCTGCTGCTGAAGCGCTTGGTCTTGATGATCCGATTATTGATATTGCCATCACACCAAACCGCCCTGATGCGTTGGGTGTATATGGCGTAGCACGTGATTTGGCCGCAAAAGGCTTAGGCACGCTTAAACCTTTAAATATTGAACCTGTAGAGGGCAACTATGACAGCCCGATTTCGGTTTCTCTAAATTTTCCTGATGGTGACACAACACCGTGTCCTCATTTTATCGGGCGATTCTTTAAAGGTGTTAAAAACGGGCCATCTCCTGAATGGATGCAACGCCGCTTGCGCGCTGTTGGTCTTCGTCCAATTTCAGCCCTTGTTGATATTACCAATTATGTCACCATTGCTTATGCTCGCCCGCTGCACGTTTTTGATGCAGCAAAAGTCAACGGCAATATACAGGTTCGCTTTGCTAAAGAGGGCGAAAGTCTTGTTGCTCTTGATGGCAAAACCTACAAACTTGATGATACTATGACCGTCATTGCCGATGACAATAGCGCTGAAAGCATCGGCGGTATTATGGGTGGTGAAGAAACCGGCTGTCAGGAAAACACAACAGATGTGTTTTTAGAAGTTGCCTATTTTGATCCTATCCGCACCGCCACCACGGGGCGTAAGTTAAATGTTCAATCCGATGCACGGTATCGTTTTGAACGTGGTATCGACCCGACGTATTTAGACACTGGCGTTGATATTGCGACAAAACTTATTTTAGACATTTGTGGCGGTGAGGTTTCTCATAAAACTCAAGCGGGTCAAACCCCTGATGTCAGCAAAACTTATTTCTTGCGTGGAGATCGAGTCAAAACTCTTGGTGGACTTGATGTCGACCTTTCACGTCAGGCTGAAATTTTAAACTCACTTGGCTTTGAAACGGCCGTTAAAGATGATGGTTTAGAATGCTCTATTCCACCATGGCGCCCTGATGTAAACGGGGAAGCTGATCTTGTTGAAGAAGTTTGCCGCATTATCGGCTTAGATAATGTGCCTGAAGTGGCGCTACCTCGGTTTAATGAGATTGCAAAACCTGTTCTTACGGTCATTCAAAAACGCATGTTGGCCACGCGGCGCAAACTTGCCACTCAAGGGCTTTGCGAAGCCGTAACATGGTCCTTCCTGCCAGAAGAGCAAGCCAAATTGTTTGGTGGCGGCAAGCCTGAAGTCAAACTGGCAAACCCTATTTCTGTTGAGCTATCTGATATGCGGCCATCTTTGTTGCCGAACCTGATTTCAGCGGTTGGACGCAATGTTGCACGTGGAACATTAGATGTTGGTTTGTTTGAAGTGGGCCAAGTTTATTTGGGTGACAAGCCTGAAGATGAAACATTGCGCGCTTGTGGTGTGCGCCGTGGCAATATGATTTCACGGGCCTGGAATGAACAACAAAGAAATGTTGATTGTTTCGATGCCAAGGCAGATGCCATTACAGCGCTTAAAGAAGCTGGCGCACCAGTTCAAAGCCTGCAAGTTGTGCAAGGTGCACCTGACTGGTTCCACCCTGGGCGCTCTGGTACTTTCCAACTTGGCCCCAAAAATCAACTGGGTTGGTTTGGTGAAATTCATCCGTTTGTTTTGGAAAAAATGGGCGTTAAAGGTCCGTTGGTCGGTTTTGAAATTGTCCTGAACAATATTCCAACAGGCAAACAAAAATCAGCGGCACGCCCGGCGCTAAATGTTTCTGATCTTATGTCGGTCAAACGCGACTTTGCTTTTGTTGTATCCAAAGATACGCCAGCAGAAAAAATTGAAAAGGCAGCAAAAGGGGCCGATAAGTCTCTTATTACTGATGTCTCTATTTTTGATGTGTTTATGGGCGATTCCATTGGCGCTGATAACAAATCAATTGCTTTTGAAATTACATTGCAGCCAAAAGCCAAAACGCTAACCGATGAAGACATTGAAGCGGTTTGTGCTAAAGTCATCAACAAAGTTGAAAAAGCCACTGGCGGAAGTTTAAGAGGATAAAACGATGAAAGGTTATTGGGTCGCCCATGTAACGGTTACGGATGCAGATCAATATCAACAATACATCGAAGGTTCTGCCATCGCTTTTAAAAAGTATGATGCTAAAATTCTGGCTCGCGGTGGTCGACACACCAACCTTGAGGGGGATGGTCATGCACGTAATGTGATTATCGAGTTTCCATCTTATGAAACGGCATTAGCGTGTTACAATTCGCCAGAATATCAAGCCGCGAAAGAAAAACGCGAAAATGCCGGTATTCCTTACATTATGATTGTGGAAGGTGCGTGATGAGTAATATGCGACTTGCCATTGCTGGGGCGGGCGGGCGTATGGGCCGCACCCTGACACGTATTGTTCACGAAACTGAGGGCTGTGAAGTTGCTGGTGGAACTGAACCAAAAGGCTCTGGGCTGGTTGGTCAGGACATGGGTACATTAGCCGGCATTGGCGCGCTTGATATAACCATTACCGAGAACCCCTTGGAATTAGCATTAAAGATCGATGGTATCATTGATTTTACCGTACCGCACGCCACCGTTGAACTAAGTGAAATTTGTGCTCAGGCGCGTATTGTCCATATTATCGGCACCACTGGTTTTACCGAGACAGATGAAAAAGCAATTGCAGCGGCAGCGCGCCATGCTCGTATTGTCAAGTCTGGTAATATGAGCCTTGGGGTCAATCTTTTAGCTAAACTGGTCAAGCAGGTTTCTGCTGCACTTGATGAAGATTTCGATATCGAAATTTTAGAAATGCACCACAAGCACAAAGTTGATGCCCCATCTGGCACGGCATTACTTTTAGGACAAGCTGCTGCACAAGGCCGTAATATTGATCTTAAAGACCGTGCCGTCATGTCACGCGAGGGCCACACAGGTGAGCGCAAATCAGGCGATATTGGCTTTGCAACCTTGCGCGGTGGTTCGGTGGTTGGCGATCACGATGTGATTTTTGCTGGCCCTGATGAGCAAATCAAGTTAAGTCATCATGCACAGTCCAGAGACATCTTCGCAAATGGTGCGGTTAAAGCAGCTCTTTGGGCAAATAATCAAAAACCTGGGCTTTATAATATGATTGATGTTCTAGGTATCGAATAGATATTCACCTCTAGCTGAAATGCGAGAAAATTTATGAAAAGAACACTCGTCCTAGTTCGCCACGGCCAAAGCGAATGGAACAAAAAAAACCTTTTCACTGGATGGGCCGATCCCGATCTTACTGAACTTGGCGTTGAAGAAGCCATCAAAGCAGGTCAGCTTTTAGCTGCAAAGGGGTTGAAATTTGATATCGCTTTTACCAGTGTTCTTACCCGCGCCAAACGCACTTTAACTTTAATGCTTAAAGAACTTGGGCAACCTGATCTTGAAACCGTCTTTGATAAAGCCTTGAACGAGCGCGATTATGGTGATCTTGTTGGTCTTAATAAGGATGATGCGCGTAAAAAATGGGGCGATGAACAAGTCCATATCTGGCGCCGATCTTATGACACACCACCACCTGGTGGAGAAAGCCTGAAGGATACTGCCGATCGGGTATTACCTTATTATAAATCAACCATTGAGCCACGTGTTCTTGATGGAGAAACAGTTATTGTTTCAGCCCACGGTAATAGTTTGCGGGCATTGGTGATGTCTCTTGAAGGTTTAACCCATCAAGAAATTTTAGCCAAAGAACTGGCAACAGGCGTGCCAATGATTTATCAGCTTGATGAAAATGGTAACGTTGAATCGGTTGAAGTTTTAAAACTTTAAACTAGTACGTATCACGTTTAAAAAGATTCAAGCATTCAATTGCTGGTATGAGGCAGGCTTTGGGAAACAAGGCTGTTCATACCAGTAAAGTAGATTAATTCAACGCGCGCGCACTAATTAAATGGGCGATGTAACGCAAGGAAATATTCTTTGCGTTCGTTTCTTCATTATTATGTTCATTGCGAGATACATCGTGCTATCAAACTTCCATAATCTAATAAGGGGCGATAAAAATGGCACGGCAAAAAAAACTGAAACCTGATGAAATTGAAGAAATCTTTGCCCGCTTTCAGGCCAAAGACCCAGCACCGCGCGGTGAATTATATTCGGTCAATAATTACACCTTTTTAGTTGCAGTGGCTTTATCTGCGCAAGCTACAGACATAGGGGTCAACAAGGCGACACGACCATTATTTGAGATTGTTGATAGCCCTGAAAAAATGTTGGAATTGGGTGAAAATGGTCTGATTGAATATATCAAGACCATTGGGCTTTATCGCAACAAAGCTAAAAATATCATATCCATGGCACAGGCTCTTATTGACAATCACAATAGTGTCGTTCCCGATACACGACAAAAGCTTGAAGCATTAGCCGGAGTCGGACGCAAAACAGCAAATGTCGTTCTTAATCATTGCTTTGGCCAACCCACTATTGCCATTGATACACATTTATTTCGAGTCAGTAACAGAACTGGCATGGCCTTTGGAAAAACACCGCTTGCGGTTGAAACAGGACTGTTGAAAGTAATACCAGACCAATACAAACTTCATGCTCACCACTGGATGATATTACATGGCCGTTATATTTGTAAGGCTCGAAAACCTTCATGTTCAAACTGCCTAATTAATGATCTATGTACCTTTCAAAAGAAAGAACTTAAAAAATAGGTTACGGATTTTGGTCTTCTTGCTGGATGGTTTTAACAATATGAACAAAATATGCTGTTGAAAAAATTGGAACCAATACATTTAATATCGGGATCATAGACAAACCAGCGGGAATAAGACCGGCAGCAAAAATACGCCCCATATAGTATTTGCGCATATCATTGGCATCACGTGCAGGCATGTACCGCATGGCAACCATGGTAAAATATTCACGGCCGAGTAAATAAGCATTGGCCATGGCCATTAAGAATATTCCGATGCCAAATAACAATGTCGGTAATAATAATAAATTCACCACTAAAATTAACAAGCCAAATTGAACCGAAAACATCAAACCTGATGTTAAAGAAATCGCTTTACCTGCTGTTTCATTCGGATAATCGCGCATTTCAACTTTCTCGGCAATCTCATCGAGAAAAAGCCCAGCAAAAACAGCCGTGACAGGGGCCATTAAAAACACGAACGATGCTACCAGACCTAATCCGGTAACAATTGCTAAAAGACTGGTGAGCCAAGGCCAAGGGAAAACCACTAAAATGGAAATAAATACTTCAATTCCTATTAAAATACCTGCAAATAACAACACGCTTAATCCAATTGACTTCCACAGCACTGTACGAATACGTGGCGCAAAAATATCTTCTATCGCTTTTATCGCAGATGAAAACACGAATGGTTCTCCCAAAAAGTGTAATAAGTATTGTAAACCAGTTAAGTAGGTACACCTAACTTAAATAACAAGACATAAGGCAGGCTTTAGCTATTGTTTTTCACTGAACTTAGCCGTATTTTGTCGTCAATTTTTGAAACTTATCAGCGCTGATCTGGCGCTCTATTGGAGATTTTTAGTGACCACACAATATGATGTACTTGGCATTGGCAACGCAATTGTTGATGTCTTAAGTAAAGTTGATGATCAATTTCTACTCACCAACCAAATTCCCAAAGGATCTATGCAGATTATTGATGAGGATACAGCCCGTCATCTTTATTCAACAATGGGTGCAGCAATTGAAATTTCAGGTGGGTCTGCAGCCAATACTGCTGTTGGCGTGGCCCAACTTGGCGGTAAGGCTGCATTTTTCGGCAAAATCAAAACTGACCAGCTTGGCGATGTATTTAGACATGACATAACCGCATCTGGGGTTGCTTTTCCAACGAAAGATGCAACCGGCGGACCTGAAACTGCACGCTCTTTTATTCTGGTAACACCAGATGGAGAGCGCACAATGAATACCTTCCTTGGCGCTTGTGTAGAATTTGGGCCAGATGACATTGATGTTGAAACAGTAAAAGCGTCAAAAGTTACCTATATGGAAGGTTTCTTATGGGATCCTGAACAGGCAAAACAGGCTTTTGTTAAAGCAGCACAAATTGCCCGAGTGGCAAACCGTGATGTTTCTCTTTCACTTTCAGATTCATTTTGTGTTGATCGTCACCGCGACAGTTTTTTAGAATTGGTTAAGCGCGATATTGATATTTTATTTGCTAATGAAGATGAAATAAAATCATTGTATCAAGTCGATACTTTTGATGCAGCATTGCAAGCGGTTCGCCAGGATTGTAAAATTGCTGCACTGACTCGCTCTTCTGCAGGTAGTGTTATTGTATCACCAAATGACATTCATATTGTTGAAGCTGAAAAAGTTGACCTTCTTGTAGACACAACAGGGGCAGGTGATTTGTTTGCGGCCGGGTTCTTAACAGCTTATACTCAAGACAAAGACCTTGTTTCTTGCGCACAATTGGGTGCAATGGCAGCGGCCGAGGTTATCAGCCACATTGGCGCACGCCCACAAGCAGACTTAAAAGAACTGGCACAAGCTAAAGGGCTTTTATAATCAGCAAATTATAACTTTCGAAGGGCAACCGAGCTAATCCGATGATCTGCTTCTTTACGGATAATCAGATCGGCGCGGTGTCTGGTCGGTAAAACATTTTCACGCAAATTAACCAAATTAATGGTTTCCCAAATTCGATTTGCTGTTTCACGTGTTTCAACATCATCCAGACTGGCATAACGATGAAAGTATGACCGTTCATCCTGAAAAGCAGAATCGCGCAAGGAAAAAAACCTGTCTATATACCATTTGCGTAAAATTTCTTCATCTGCATCAATGTAAATTGAAAAATCAAAATAGTCAGAAACATAGGGTATGGCTTTGCCATCCCTTGGCAAACTACCGGTTTGCAAGACAGTCAGACCTTCCACAATAAGGATATCCGGTTGAGAAATGGTAATCGATTTTCCCGAGATCACATCATAAGATAAATGAGAGTAAACAGGGGCTTTTACTTCGGTTTTACCGGCTTTTATAGCAGATAAAAACTCCAATAAAGCTGGCAGATTATAGCTTTCCGGGAAGCCTTTTCGACCCATTATACCTTCACGCTCGAGTTGAGCATTAGGCAGCAAAAATCCATCGGTTGGTACCAGCCCTACTTTTGGGTGGTTGGGCCAGCGTGCCAGAAGTGTTTTCAAAATACGCGCAGTCGTACTTTTACCCACTGCAACCGATCCGGCCATACCAATGATATATGGCACCTTTTGATCTTTGATATGAGAGAATTTTTTTGTGGCATCAAACAGTTTTTGCGTCGCAGCAACATACAGGTTTAATAATCGCGATAATGGCAAATAAATCGCCACCACTTCATCAAGATCAACACGATCATTTAGTCCGCGCAATTCATTAAGTTCTTCAGCGGTTAGAGTGAGCGGTGTATCATCACGAAGCTTTGCCCACTCTTGACGGGAGAATTTTCGATAAGGTGATGGAGGGGCAATATTTGTCATGGGAGTGCCAGTTTATTTGTTTATTCTTGCAGCTTTTTCCTCTAAGCCACTTTGTTGTGTGCGCCTGGATAATTCATCCATAACTTCACTCAATTCCACATCACACGATTTTAATAGAACCAGTAAATGGTAAAATACATCGCCTGCTTCTGAAATAATATGTTTTTTGTCGCTACTTTGGCTTGCCAGTGCGACTTCAAAAGATTCTTCACCGAACTTTTTGGCACAATGTTCGCTACCCTTAGCTAAAAGCCTGGCAGTATAAGATGTGGATTCACTTTCACCAGCACGCTGTTTTATCGTATCCATTAAATCAGCGAGTATTTGAACATTGTGTTGAGTCATCATATTCCTCAAAGTTTTCAATCTTACAATCAATCAAGGCGTACAGGAACACCCTTGCTCGCCATGTAGGTTTTTGCTTCTTTAATGGTATAGGTTCCAAAGTGGAAAATGGAGGCCGCCAATACACCTGTTGCATGGCCGCTTTTTACACCTTCTACCAAATGATCAAGTGTTCCAACACCGCCACTGGCAATAACAGGAACACGAACAGCATCAGTAATGGCGCGGGTTAGCGCAATATTAAAGCCTTGACCCGTTCCATCGCGGTCCATTGATGTCAATAAAATTTCACCTGCACCAAGACTGACAACTTTTCTAGCAAATTCTACTGCATCAATGCCGGTTTTTTCACGCCCCCCATGGGTAAAAATTTCCCAACGCGGTTGTTCATCAGGTGCTGATACAGTTTTTGCGTCAATGGCAACAACAATGCATTGGCTACCAAATTTGTCAGATGTCTCTTTGATCAATTCCGGGTTTTTAACGGCTGATGTGTTGATTGAAATTTTATCAGCCCCTGCCAATAATAGCTTTCTCACATCATCAACACAGCGCACACCACCGCCAACTGTTAAAGGCATAAAGCATTGTTCGGCGGTTTCGCGGACAACATCAAAAATAATAGCACGGTCTTCATGGCTGGCCGTAATATCAAGAAAACATAATTCATCGGCCCCTGCCGCATCATAAGCCTTGGCAATTTGCACTGGATCACCTGCATCACGAAGATCAACGAAATTTGTCCCTTTGACTACGCGGCCATCTTTAACATCCAAACAGGGGATTATTCGTGCTTTAAGCATTTTGTTTGGCCTTGGATTTAGCAATTAATTCTAACGCTTGTGCAGCATCTAAACGACCATCATATAATGCACGGCCAGAAATTGCTCCTTCAAGAATAGCACAATCAGGTTTGAGTAAACGTTTAATGTCTTCGATTGAAGCAAGACCGCCACTGGCAATAACGGGAATGGATGTTGAGCGGGCAAGTTCAAGTGTTGAGTCAATATTTAACCCGGTAAGAATCCCATCACGGTCAACATCAGTATAAATAATTGTGGTTACACCGGCATCTTCAAACTTTGCCGCCATTTCTATAATGGTCAGTTCAGACGTTTCAGCCCAACCTTCGACGGCAACTTTACCGCCTTTTGCATCAATGCCAACAGCGATCTGGCCTGGGAACTTTTTGCAGGCCTGATGGACCAAGTCAGGGTCTCTAACAGCAATAGTGCCTAAAATAACCCGTGAAACTCCCTTATCCAACCACATTTTGATTGTTTCAAGATCGCGAATGCCACCGCCTAATTGGGTCGGTAATTCAGTTGCCGCTAAAATTTCTTCAACCGCGGTACCATTCACCGGTTTTCCGGCAAAAGCACCATTAAGATCCACCAAATGTAAAAATTCAAAGCCTTGATCTTCAAACGCTTTTGCCTGAGCGCCAGGACTGTCATTAAACACAGTGACCTGATCCATATCACCCAGTTTTAGGCGTACACATTGCCCGTCTTTTAGATCAATTGCAGGAAACAATATCATTATCGTATCTTTCAAATTTACAGGTTAAGGCATCCATTTAAGGAAGTTCGAAATCAGAGCCAAACCAAGTTTTTGACTTTTTTCGGGGTGAAATTGTGTGCCAATCATATTATCACGGGCAACGATTGCCGTCACATCCTGGGCATAGTCGGCTGTGGCAATTTTTTCAGACGCATTAAGCGGCGCAAGGTGATACGAGTGAACAAAATAAGCATGTAATCCATTTTGCCCTGTCTCAATGCCTTCAAGCACCTGATGAGATTGCTCAACGTCAAGGGTATTCCATCCCATATGCGGTATTTTTAATTCAGCATCATTTGGCTCAATTTTACACACATCGCCTTTTATCCAGCCAAACCCTTGAGTTTCTTCACCTTCCAAACCGCGTGTTGCCATTAATTGCATACCCACACAGATACCAAGAAATGGTTTTCCGCCTTGAACAACCTGCTCATTTAGCGTTTCCCACATATCAGGAATGGCGCGCAAACCATCGCGACAATCTTTAAATGCGCCCACACCTGGCAAAACAATTCGATCAGCAGAACGAACAATATTTGCATCATTGGTTAGTTCAACACTTCCCTTTAAACCGCCGTCTTTAAGGGCGCGTTCAAAAGATTTTTCAGCAGAACGTAAATTCCCTGAACCATAATCAATTATTACTGTTTTCACGATGCTGTCTCTGCAAATTCTGCTTCACCGGCCCGGCGCGAAAAAAGCCGCCCGCTGGTAATATAAGAGAAAAAACGATGTTCTGCGGCAATCATATCGCGGGCGGCAATGGTTAACCTTTCACGATAACGCTGACGATTTAAACTCCAACGATGAATATTATTACCTTCAAACCCCAAGATAATATTCCCGGTTATTTTCATGATGGTGAGAACCTCACTGGGCATATCTGCCCAAAAAACCACTGCCATAATCGCCGCTTGTATCAAAAGGTAGATTGAAAAAACAAACCACATTTTTTTGGCCAAAAACCAAACCGTTGGCACAAACAATGCCAACCAGTTAAAGCCGTCTTTAACCAGAACAACATCTTCAGCCATGCCTGTCAGGCTGTTTTCTGCTTCTTGTCTGTAATGAACAGTATAAAGGTTCATCTCTTACCACCTTAAGATTTAGCAATAATGCATTAACCAGCCAAAGAACCTTTGGTGGAGGGAATAACATCGCTCTGGCGCGGATCAATTTCTACAGCCTGGCGCAAAGCTCTAGCCAGACCTTTAAAGCAGCTTTCGGCAATATGG
>JALWJW010000205.1 GCA_026996935.1 Hyphomicrobiales bacterium | reverse complement strand
CAGTAAAGCTGTCATCACCATATTCATCTTGTGCAGCCAAATACTCTTCTTCAGAAAGAAGCTGGTGCATGTTCATTGGAGTTAAGCCAGGCTCAAGAACAATATAGTTCTCAAAATACAAAACCCGCTCAATTTCCTTCAGCGTCATATCGAGCAAATGACCGATACGACTTGGCAAAGATTTCAAAAACCAAATGTGGGCAACAGGTGCAGCAAGATCAATATGCCCCATACGTTCGCGGCGTACTTTTGAAAGTGTAACTTCAACACCACATTTTTCACAGATAATGCCTTTAAACTTCATCCGTTTGTATTTGCCGCAAAGACATTCATAATCTTTTGACGGGCCAAAAATACGCGCGCAGAAAAGACCATCTTTCTCGGGCTTAAATGTCCGATAATTGATGGTTTCAGGCTTTTTAATTTCACCGAAAGACCACGACATGATCTTTTCCGGTGAAGCGATATTAATCCGAATCTGGTCAAACGTCTGCGGTTGACTAGCCGGGTTGAAAACATTCATGACGTCCTGGTTCATGGGGTCCGGGCTCCTTTGAAACAACTCATATTCTGTTGTTCCGTTGTTTTCTAAAACGGGGGTTTTCACCCCAACAAATTACTCATAAACTTAAAGTCCGGCGCAATAGTGACACGCGCCGGAACTAAATCAGTTACCTTGCGTATCACGCAGATCAACATTCAAACCAAGAGAACGAATCTCTTTAATCAGTACATTGAAACTTTCTGGTACACCGGCTTCAAACGAATCATCGCCGCGAACAATAGCTTCGTACACTTTTGTCCGACCAGCAACATCATCCGATTTAACCGTCAACATTTCCTGCAAGGTGTAAGCCGCACCATAAGCTTCAAGTGCCCAAACTTCCATCTCACCAAAACGCTGACCACCAAACTGCGCTTTACCACCAAGAGGTTGCTGGGTAACAAGCGAGTATGGGCCGATTGAACGGGCGTGAATTTTATCATCAACAAGGTGATGCAGTTTTATGATGTAGATGTAACCAACCGTAACTTGACGGTCAAATGGCTCACCTGTTCGTCCATCATAAAGTTGTTCTTGACCAGACGCATTAAAACCGGCCCGAACCAACAGTTCAGAAATATCACCTTCATGCGCCCCATCAAAAACAGGCGTTGCAATTGGCACACCTTTCTTTGTCAGCCCATAGGCAAAATCAACAAACTCTTCATCATTCAAATTGTCGATAATATCATTCTTACCATAAATACCTTTAACTTCTTCGCGTATAATCGCCAGATTATTGGTGTCATGGTAATCTTCAAGCATTTTATCAATCTTCTTACCCAGACCGGCGCAAGCCCAACCCAGGTGAGTTTCAAGAATTTGCCCAACATTCATACGCGATGGCACACCAAGCGGGTTCAACACAACATCAACTGGTTGGCCATTGGCAAGAAACGGCATATCTTCCTGAGGCAGAATTTTTGAAACCACCCCTTTGTTACCGTGACGACCAGCCATTTTATCGCCTGGTTGAATTTTACGTTTAACCGCAACAAAGACTTTGACCATCTTCATCACACCAGCCATCAACTCATCGCCACGTTGAAGTTTTTCAACCTTATCAAGGAACCGGTCTTCAAGCTTCATTTTAGACTCTTCATACTGAGCCTGCATCGCCTCAAGTTCGGCCAATGATTTCTCATCACCTAGAACAATGTTCCACCACTGCGAACGTGGTAAATCGTCAAGGCTTTCTTTGGTCAAAGTCCCGTCAAGCTCGTAACCTTTTGGTCCACTGGTTGCCACTTTACCAATAAGGTAATCTGCAACACGGCCATATGTATTACGATCAAGGATCGCTTTTTCATCATCCCTGTCTTTTGCAAGACGTTCAATTTCTTCACGTTCAATCGCAAGAGCACGTTCATCTTTATCAATGCCATGACGGTTAAACACCCGAACTTCAACAACAGTACCGGCAACACCAGGGGGCAAACGCAAAGATGTATCACGAACATCAGATGCTTTTTCACCAAAGATCGCACGCAGAAGCTTTTCTTCCGGTGTCATTGGGCTTTCACCCTTTGGTGTGATTTTACCAACAAGAATGTCCCCGGGATGAACCTGCGCACCAATATAAACAATGCCGGCTTCGTCAAGATTACGAAGAGCTTCTTCACCAACATTTGGAATATCACGGGTGATTTCCTCTGGTCCAAGTTTCGTGTCACGCGCCATCACATCAAATTCATCAATATGAACCGATGTAAACACATCATCACGAACCATGCGATCAGACAGCAGGATTGAATCCTCAAAATTATAACCATTCCAAGGCATAAATGCCACAAGCACGTTTTGACCAAGAGCCAAATCACCTAAATCCGTAGAAGGACCATCAGCAATAACCTCGCCTTCACGAACCCGTTCACCAATACGAACCAACGGACGTTGATTGATACAGGTGTTTTGGTTAGAACGCTGGAATTTACGCATCGTGTAAATATCGACACCAGATGCACTGGCATCTGTTTCTTCAGTTGCCCGAATAACAATACGTTTTGCATCAACCTGATCAACAATACCTGCACGACGAGCTGTAACAGCCGCGCCGGAATCGCGTGCCACAACAGCCTCCATACCGGTACCCACAAGTGGAGCATCAGCAATCAGCAATGGCACAGCCTGACGCTGCATGTTCGATCCCATAAGCGCGCGGTTCGCGTCATCGTTTTCAAGGAAAGGAATAAGAGCCGCGGCAACAGAAACAAGTTGCTTAGGTGAAACCTCAACATAACCAGTATTTGCAGCAGGCATCAAACCCACCTCACCTGCATGGCGAGAACTGATCATATCCTCAACGAAACGGTTTTCGTTATCAAGCTCAGTATTGGCCTGACCAATCTGATATTTACCTTCTTCAATAGCTGACAAATAATCAATTTGGTCTGTTACCACGCCGTCAACCACCTTGCGGTAAGGCGTTTCAATAAAGCCGTATTTATTCACCCGCGCATAAGTGGCCAAAGAATTGATCAAACCAATGTTTGGTCCCTCTGGCGTTTCAATCGGACAAATACGACCATAATGAGTAGCGTGAACGTCACGAACTTCAAAGCCGGCACGCTCACGTGTCAACCCCCCAGGGCCAAGCGCTGATAAACGGCGTTTATGGGTAATTTCAGACAGTGGATTGGTCTGATCCATAAATTGTGACAATTGTGATGACCCAAAGAATTCGCGCACCGCTGCAACAGCAGGCTTTGCGTTAATCAAATCTTGTGGCATCACAGTATCAATATCAACAGAACTCATACGTTCTTTAATGGCGCGCTCCATACGGATCAAACCAATACGATATTGATTTTCCATCAATTCACCAACAGAACGAACACGGCGGTTGCCAAGGTGATCAATATCATCAATTTCACCTTTACCATCACGCAAATCCAATAACGTGCCAACAACGGCAAGAATGTCCTCTTTGCGTAATGTGCGATGAGTATCAGGCGCATCCAGATCAAGACGCATATTCATTTTCACTCGGCCAACCGCAGAAAGATCATACCGCTCAGGATCAAAGAACAATGAATTGAACAATGCAGTTGCTGTTTCACGGGTTGGTGGCTCACCAGGGCGCATAACCCGATAGATTTCCTGCAGCGCACGATCATGGCTATCAGCTTTATCCGCTTTAAGCGTATTGCGCAAATACGCACCTTTATTTAGGTGGTCAATATCAAGAAGGTTCAAACTTTTATAACCAGCTTCAATCAAGCCATTAAGCATGGCTTCATCAATTTCATCACCAGCTTCAGCATAAATTTCGCCGGTTTTAGGATTCACCAACTCCTCAGCAACATAAGAACCATAAAGGTCTTCGTTGGTCAGGAACAGATTTTCCAAGCCTTCTTCAGCCAGTTTTTTAGCCAGACGCGGTGTGATTTTACGACCAGCCTCAACAACA
>JALWJW010000204.1 GCA_026996935.1 Hyphomicrobiales bacterium | reverse complement strand
ACTTTTGCCGCTGCCTGACGGGCCGCTTAGCACCAGCACAGGGTTGGGCCAATCGGGCCATTTATCAATCGCATTTACCGCTTGATGATTGGCTGTTGTGACGAAAAAGTCTTCGCGGCCCAAAGCGGGTCGTAAAGGTAAATCCAGCAATAATTGATTGGCGTTTTTTGCCATTGTTAACTTTCAGACTTCACAAGCTCGGTATCGTCAGATTTTTGGTTTACTTCGTTATCTTCAGGTAAACTGGAGCCCAAATAGAGTTTACTGGATAAATATTGTTTCAAAGCAAAGCGGGTCAAAACCCCAACGATCGCTGCCATTGGCACGGCAAGTAACAAACCAACAAAGCCAAATAAATAACCAAAAGCAAACAGAGCAAACATCAGCCAGACAGGATGCAACCCAATGCTGCCGCCAACAAGATTGGGTGAAAGGAAGTTACCTTCCATAAATTGGCCAACCACGAAAATGGCAACAACGATTAAAATCAATGTCCAGTCAGGCCAAAACTGGATGAGCGCCATGCCGATTGACAGAACGCCGCCAATGATTGAACCGACATAGGGAATAAAACTTAAAAAACCCGCGGCCAGACCAATGAGCAATCCAAATTTCAAGCCAACGCCAATGAGGGTGATGGCATAAAATATGCCCAAAATCATGCAAACCGTTCCCTGCCCGCGAATAAAACCCGCCATTACGTTATTGATATCAGTGGCAATTTCGCGGATTTGGTCACGGTAATCACGTGGTAACCAACCATCAATTTTTTCAATCATGCGATCCCAATCAAGGAGCAGATAAAACGCCACGATTGGTGTCACCACCATCAGCGACACAATATTCACCAAAGCTATACCACCAGAAAGAAGCGAGGTAATGACGGTGCCCGCCCACCCTGCGATTTTGGTTGTTATCTCACCAGCATTGCCGGAAAGCTCGCTTGTCTGGGTGGCTAAAGCCTGCTTTAACCAATTTGGTGCCATCTCATTAAAAAGGGCTTGCAGGGCTTTGATATTGTCGGGCAGATTAGTGATAAAATTAGACACCTGATCAATCAGAACAGGGACCAATAGCAACAACAATAATGTCAGTAATAATAAACTGACACCAAGAATAAGCACCGTTGCCAACAGCCGCGATGCGCCTTTTTCTTCAAGCCAATCTGCAATGGGATCAAGAAAATGGGCAAGGATCATTCCAGCGATAAATGGCAATAAAATATCACTGAACAGCCACAGGCAAAAAATCAATACAAAGAGTGAAATAAGCCAGAATCTAATTTGCTTTTGTAAGGTCATAATACCTTTTAATCTGATTTGGACTTAGCAGCAACATCATTACGATCTCCACCATTTGCATTGGCCATATGGGTAAGCCATTGACGAAGATAGGCCGCACCTGAGGCAACGGTTGAAACACCGACAATGACACTACCCCACATCACCACAAATTCGATTTGAGGGTTAAAGGCCAATATGCCTAAAACCACCCCTGCCAAAGTGATTTGTAAGGTGGTGTTTATTTTGGAAATCCACAAAGGGTGCACTTCGATGGGGCGACCAATAAGCCACGCCAATAACATGCCCCCGACAATTAAAATATCGCGTGATGCCACGGTAATAACCAGCCATGCGGGCAAGTGTTCCAAAAAGCCCAGTGACAGATAAATGGCTACAAGCAATAATTTATCCGCAAGAGGGTCAAGATACGCCCCAAGTTCCGTGGTCAGGCCAAAGCGTTTGGCGATAAACCCATCGACAGCGTCAGAAACACCTGCGATTAAAAATACCGCAAAGGCCAGTACGAAAGCATTTGTCACAATGAGCCAAACGGTAATTGGCACCATTAAAATTCGGGCAATCGTGATAAGGTTTGGCAGGTTTATCGGCACATCAGCTCACTTTTAATAGGGTTGTAAAACCCACTGCCCCCCATAAAGGGCAAGGTTTAATCGCGCCCTTTTCAAGGCGTTTTGCAAATCAGGAAATGCACCCACATAGGTTAGTTGCACCACGGCGCCATTATCTGAAATTGAATTAACATCAACCCCGGTTACTCCAGGTGTTGTGAGTAGTTCGATTCGCATATTGTTCCATTCTGCCACTGAGGAGAAAGGCACAGAAACAGAAAAGGATTGTGGCGGTCCTGTTGGTGTGGCCGCACCGCCGCCTTCCTTTTTCCATTTGTCGATCATGACCGTATGAAAGCGTGCCGCAATACGCCGGGCCAAGGCTTTTAAATCTTCTTTGGGGCCTGCTTTATAAACCTTGTCAAAAGCGACCCGCCCCAATGGTGAATCCCCTGTCATTGTGGCACGAATTTCTGTCTTTGATTTTGGTGTTGCAATTGCCACCAATATAGCTTCGGCCTGATAACGGATTTTGATTGAACCAAGTTTTGCCTCATTGCCATCGATTGCTTCTTGCGCTGTTAGGGCCTGTGAATCGGTTAGATCACCCAGCGGGATAATAATCGGCACCAAACCGTTTTCAGCTTTTAAATCAATCCATGCCTGCCGCCACATATTTTCCTGCCAGGCAACAGGTCCATCAGGGCCGTTCCAGACGGGCAGAATAACAATTTTCGGGGATTGTTTTTCAGTAAAAGCAACCCCGGCATTTTGAAAAGCCAGACGCACTTTTGAGGGTAAAAAACGAACCGTCATGCGTGCAATATAATGGCCCGGGCCTGAGCGCTCCTGCTCAACCGATAGCGAGGCCATCATGCGGCCCACTTCACGGCGGCCTAAACCAGCCAGACGTTTAGCAGCAGCCGGACTTGCCAAGCGGCGCACTAAAACAGCAAAAGCTTTAAGCTGAGCATCTGAAATAGCTTTTAGTTTTGCTTGGGCAGCATCTTTGTCATGCACATCCACTAAAACACCGGTTACGGTGTATAATGCCTTTTTACTATTTGCCTCTTGAGCGCTGACAGGCTCGATATTTGATAGAATCGTTACTGATGCAGCAATAACAGCCAGACAAATGGTCAACCCGATAACAAATTTTGATGCGATCGTTTTAAGCATCATTTCTTTTATATCCCCCGATATTCATTCAATTTAACCACACAAACCTGAAACCCGTTAGATTTGCGTGGATTTTGGCTGTTTTTACTTGCGCTTTTGTCTCTACACAAGGAAAAGAACGTGAAAACAGTGTGAAAACAATGTAAAAACATTCTGAAAAATCCAATCATTGGTGAAAAGTAGTCAAATGACAAGCACAAGGCAAGACAAGAACGCGATTAGTTATAAAGATGCAGGCGTTGATATTGATGCAGGTAACGCATTGGTCGAAGCGATTAAACCGCTGGCCGCGATGACAAAGCGCCTTGGGGCCAATAGTGACCTGGGCGGGTTTGGTGGTTTGTTTGATCTTAAAGCCTGTGGATATGCAGATCCCTTGCTGGTTGCGGCCAATGACGGGGTCGGCACAAAGCTGAAAGTGGCGATTGAAAGCGGCCAACATGCCACTGTTGGTATTGATCTTGTGGCTATGTCGGTGAACGACCTTGTGGTGCAAGGGGCTGAACCTTTATTCTTTTTAGATTATTTTGCCTGTGGGAAACTTGAAATTGATGTCGCTACCTCAGTCATTGCCGGCATTGCCAAGGGTTGTGAATTGGCAGGCTGCGCGTTAATCGGCGGGGAAACAGCCGAGATGCCCGGCATGTATGTTGACGGTGATTACGACCTGGCGGGTTTTTCAGTTGGTGCGGTTGAGCGTGGCAGCGTATTACCGCGCAAAGACATTGGCGCTGGCGATGTGGTTTTGGGCCTTGCCTCTTCTGGCCCCCACTCAAACGGATATTCACTTATCCGCAAATTGGTTGAGATCAGTGGCCTTGGCTATGATGCCCCTGCCCCGTTTGCTGATGGGCAAACTTTGGGTCAGGCATTGCTCACCCCAACAACCATTTATGTAAAACAACTCCTTGCCGCCCTAAAGACCAGTGATGGTATTAAAGCCTTTGCCCATATTACGGGCGGTGG
>JALWJW010000203.1:493-4005 GCA_026996935.1 Hyphomicrobiales bacterium | reverse complement strand
GGTCATTATGGTGGTGGGTATTATGGTGGATATTATGCCCCGCGCCCTATCTATGTGGGTACTCGTTGTTATCGCACCCGTGGCCATCGGGTTCGGATCTGGAGTTCTCGTCATGGTCATTGGCACAAACGCTGGCGCCGTGGTCGGTTAATCTGTCGCTAAACCTTATTAAATACTAACTTCAATCAAGCCGCTGTTTTCTTTTAAACAAGAGATGGCGGTTTTGATTTGTGTAACTGATTATTGAAAGGGCCGTAGAGGGTTGAAGCGGTAGGAAACGGCCAGTCGAATGCCGTGGCCATCTGCTCCTTTTAGTCTGCGGCTGAGAAGGGGAGTGAAATGGTAGGTTCGTGCCTGAAAGTCAGCATAGGTGTATTCAGCCCGAATACGCCAGTTTTCTGAAACGGCTTTTTCGACGCCACCTGAGACAACGAACCCGTAATGTGTTTTATTGTCTTTGGCAGAGAAAAACAGGTTAGAGCCCTGAACTTTCGATTTGGCTTGAGCAATGCCGCCACTGGCAAATATCATCCAGTCATTTAGGGCATAGCCGGCGCGAAGACGAAAACTGCCGCCGTGCAAAATGCGGTTGCTGCCTGTTAGGCCCAAACTGGCTAACTGGCCTTTTTTGGCGACATCGCCCCAATAATAATCTGTTTCAAATCCGTAAACGATGTTGCCTGTTTGGTGCATATATCCGCCCAGAATACCGCCGGTAAAACCAGTTACGTCACCTGCGATGGTGTCATTGGCGCGAACACCGCCTATGTGGCCGCCAAGATATAAGCCTGACCAGTCATATTTTAATGAATCTGATTTTTCAGCGGCAAATGCCCCTGATGCCAAAGTGCAAATTATTGACACAACTACGCCTATGCGCAAAATCCATCCGCCCATAGATAGTACTCCCGTTACTCAACTTACAATTTATGAAAACAAAACAGTCCCACCTGTTTGCTTCACCCTTTTTTGTGTCTAACTCTTTTCCCTATGTTGGGGACAACACAACTGACGTTTTCTGTTTGTGATTGGTCAGTAAGCGGAAGGTATCAAAGTATTAACAAAAAGTGAATCCCTGTTGTTAAGGTTTGATTCACCATTCTTGAACATGATTAACAAATCATTAACGGGCTGATTCACTATGAGTCAAAACAATACAAATGCAGGGTTTGAGACAGCGGGTTTTGCCTGTAGAGTGGTTTTTCATGTATTTGAGTTGAGGTTTTGCATATGTCAAAAAATTTGTTTTCTTTAGAGTTTGATGAATTCCCGCCAGAATTAGTCGATCAAACATTTCCGTACGGAGATTATTCATTTGATCGGAAAATGAAGAAAAAGAAGTTTGAGAGACACCTTGAGAAGTTGCAAATTGAACTGGTGAAACTTCAACGCTGGGTGCGTGCTAAAAATGAACGTATTATTATGGTGTTTGAAGGCCGCGATGCAGCAGGCAAGGGCGGCACAATCAAGCGGTTTAAGTTGAACCTCAATCCACGTTTTGCGCGTACGGTGGCGCTGGCTAAACCTAGCGATACCGAACGCGGTCAATGGTATTTTCAACGCTATATTCAACACATGCCGACTGATGGTGAAATGGTGTTTTTTGATCGCTCCTGGTATAATCGTTCAGGCGTTGAACGGGTGATGGGTTTTTGCTCTGAAGAAGATGTGCAAATTTTCTTTCAAGAGGCCCCGGTTTTTGAAGGCATGTTGGCGCGCGAAGGTATTCACATCTTTAAGTTCTGGTTGACGGTTGATCGGGCTGAACAACTCAAACGCTTTTATGAACGAAAAAATTCGCCATTGAAAAGCTGGAAACTTTCTCCGATGGATGAAAAAGCAGTGGGCAAATGGGATGAGTATACTAAGGCGATTTCAGATCAGATTATGCGAACGGATTCTGCCATTGCACCATGGACGATCATTGATTCAAATGACCAGCGCCGTGCCCGAATTGCCGCTATTCAAACGGTGCTTTCCTCTATCGAATACGATGATAAGGATGAAGACAATATAGGTGAGATTGATCCGCGTGTTGTGCTGGAAAATGAGGATTTTTATTAACCTTAAATACAACATGGCTGTTATATTATCTTTTTCTCATATTTAGACTATTGAATGTTGCAGAGTGAATGAATAAGTGATATTTTGTTTTTAGAATATGATTCAAATGGCGTTTGGTGTGCCTTTGATATGGAGATAAAAATGGCTGTTTCATTACCCTCGATTTTTTCCGAGATAGCACAACAAAATAAAACCATTGAACGCCCTGATGCGGTTTCGCTTGAGACTTTGCAAGGTCGCGCAAATACTGCCAGCGAAATGCTTAAAGCCATGGCCCATGAAAGCCGTCTGGTGATTTTGTGTTTGCTTTATCAAGGTGAGAAGTCTGTAACAACGCTGGAATCCATTTTAGATTTGCGTCAGCCGACGATTTCTCAGCAATTGGCTCGTTTGAGAAATGATAAGTTGGTGACAACGCGTAGAGATGGTAAAATGATCTACTATTCTATTGCGAGTAAAGAAGCAGCTTATATTGTTGAACTTTTATGCCAGTTGTATGGCACTGATATTCAAGAATAAAATCGGGGGCGTTGGCTGAAACTTTAATCGTATTTTTTGTTTCAGCGAGAGTTAAATGATTGGCGCCCCGTTTTCTTTTTACATTGCATTTTTAGGCTTTTTAGGCGGTTTTGCCTTTGGGTTTGTGGCTCGGCGCAGTGCGTTTTGCACACTTGGGGCGATTGAAGAAACCTATTATGGTGCCCAACGATCGCGGCTGCGTACCTGGCTTTTGGCTATTGGTGTGGCGTTGATCGGGACGCAATCGTTGCACTTTTCCGGGGTGATTGATTTATCGCAGTCGTTTTATCTAGTGCCTCAATATCGATTTTTAGGGTCTATTTTGGGGGGCTTGCTGTTTGGTATGGGCATGGCGCTGGTTGGTACATGCGCTTTTGGCATGTTGGTGCGGGCTGGCGGCGGCGATATGAAGGCTCTCGTGTCTGTTATTATTTTAGGGATTGTTGGCTATGCCACGGCAAATGGTATTTTTGCCTATATCGGGTATTATGTGATTGTTCCAAGTGAAATTGCGATTTCTGGTGCTGCCACTTCGTCTGTTTCTGAATTGTTATTCGGGCCATCGCGGATTGCACAATTGTTTGTTGTTGCGGTTTTGTCGCTCGGGTCGATCGGGTGGGCATTGTCATCACCTCGGTTTTTAAAAGATAAATGGGGCGTTACCGCCGGTTTGGTTATTGGCGTGGTAATTACTTATGGTTGGTGGGTGACGGGAGTGATCGGCTATGATGGTTTTGACCCGGTGCAGTTTGAGTCTTATCGCTTTGCCCGGCCCATGGGTGATACGCTGATTTATTTAATGACGTTTTCAGGTGCGGCGATTACATTTCCGATTGGCGGGGTTATCGGTGTTTTGTCCGGGGCTTTTGTGGCCAGTTTATTTGCCGGCACCTTCAGGTTTGAAGCTTTTGATGATGCGCGAGAAATGA
>JALWJW010000203.1:0-483 GCA_026996935.1 Hyphomicrobiales bacterium | reverse complement strand
CGCCATTTTGGTGGTGCGTCGTTAATGGGAATGGGGAGCATTTTTGCTCTTGGTTGCACCATTGGTCAAGGGATGTCAGGTGTTTCAACCTTATCGGTCAATTCGTTTGTGACCGTGTTATTTATTGTGATTGGCGCGTGGTTGGGCATTCGCTATCTGGTTGAAGGGGAAATCCCCACATTTAGCGAAACAATCTCAAGGCTTTTGGGGCGATAATTCAGGCACTCAGGCTTGATGTGTCTTTGTGTAATTTGCTTAGAACATCTTCCTGGGCTTTTGCTGCCAATAAGAAAAAACCAACGCAATAAGCAGAAATAAAACCAAAAAGTAAAACTAACGCAGCGATTATCATTTTTCATCTCCAAAAAACAGAACCATATTCTGCCGTGATATGGTTAATTTTTTACTACTCATGGTTGTTTTGACTTTTTCATCGCGCATTTGTGATGAGATAGGGCTTAATCGTGCGGGGGCTGTCTGTTG
>JALWJW010000202.1 GCA_026996935.1 Hyphomicrobiales bacterium | reverse complement strand
GGGGAACTAGATTTGCAAAGGCAGTGAATGCCAGTAAAGCAAACACAGAGAAAACGATTACACGTAAAAATGTCATATTGGTTTCTCCTGACTAGAAGCACCAAGGCGTGACAACCAGAATACAAATACCATAATTGCCATAAAGCTGAGGGTAATTGCCGTAATCGTGTTACCCGCCTGCCCGATCGTTGGGATATAGGCATCTGCTGATTGATCTTTCATAATGGTATAAACATGCCAATGAGTACGCAGACTTGAGCGGATATACCCCATCAATCCCATGAGCCAGGTAAAGGCAACAGGTAGAACAAATAACGCATATTGCGAGCGTTCTGACATGCGCCCCCAATGAACTTTTTCCGATTTGGCGCCGCGCAACATAAAGGCATCGATAGTGGCTGCAAATACGATGATTGACAGGGTTGAAACCACTTGAGGAACAGCCGCGCCCACTTTATAAACCGTTGGCGTGATGTAGCCATATAATCCGGCAAATACGATATTGATGCAGCCAATGATATAAAGCGCAATGATTGCCATATTACCAGCTTTTGCCCACTTTACCGTAGGGACCCGGCTTGAGCGATAGAACATTTGCAAAGACAGGAAAGTAAATACCAACATCAAGTTAACCGCGGTATTTTTGGCTGGCATAATACCGAGCGGGCCTAAGAATTTATGGTGTGTGCCGCCAAGCATGCGAATTTCATCTGTGGTTAAAATGAGCGAATGCGGCGTGACCCACACAAGAAAGCCACCAACAATAACCACCGCTATATATTTAACGTATCTGGCATATTGGGCACCGCGATCAGTCCGCATTAAACCGCACCAGAGATAATAGTTGGCTGCCAGCATAATTGTACCGATCAGCACCGCCTGAATAATGAACAACCATGCCAGAATACCACCCATTGCCGTAATGCCCATTTGTTGTGAATAGGCATAAATTTCAGCCATCAGCCAATAGCCGGCAAATGGCAAAGGGAGAAAACCTGCAATAGCAATAAAGTTTGATGTATATCCCATCCAGTCGTAATGGGCTTTTACGTCTTTCTTCTTAGAGGCCAGGAACATATAAGCCGCATAGCCACCCACAATCGCGCCGCCATAAGCTATATTGGCCACAAAACGATGCAGATTAACCGGGTTCCATAATGGATTTCGCGTCGCCTCCCAAACCGTACCAATAACGGCGCCAGTTGTTGGGTCAACACCAGATGGAGACATCATAAATGTTGCCCAGGCATTGGCGATAAACATCAGGGAAAGGCCAACAGTGTTCAGCAAAAGCCCAATGGTCATATGAAACCATTTTCGGTTGCCATATCGCAAGCTGTTCCATGAATAATAATAGACATACAAGGTTACAGATTCGAGTAAAAACAACACGGGATAAATGAGAAACTGCCCGCGAAATACCTTCATCAGATATTCCATCAATTGTGGATAGAACAAAAACAATGCCAGTGCCAAAGACCCGCCAAACAGCGCGGTAAGAGAATAAGCTGACATTGTGATTTTCATGAATTCATGCGCCATAGCATCATAGCGCTCATCTTTGGTCAGGTGTCCAACATACTCCATGGCGATTGCAAACATTGGCACAGCAAGCACAAAAGCTGCCAGAAACAAATGCATTTGCGCAAAACCCCAGACCATTGTGCGGGAATTTAAACCGCCGATTATCGGATAATCAGCACGCGTTGGCTGGGGAGCGCCCGCTATGGTCTGCCCCGCTTCTTTGGCCGCATCAGCAGCGGCAATGGCAATATCAGGCACCAGTATAAAAATGAATAGGATAAACAATGCCAGAAGTTTTGATGTGTTATTGAAAACCATAGTCATTTACCTCGGCATCAATGACATTTTAACGGGAAGGCCTTGAGCTTCCATCAGCATCCAGTCCATGGTGTGAAAATACAAAATCCATACGCCAAGAGCCAAAACCAATACCAGCCATTTATTTGAAAAAACCTTACTCATTGCCCACTCCTACTTATGCATTGATACGATGCCGTGGTCGTAAATGAGCAGCCACCAGAAAAATACCAACATGGCAATAACAGCTAAATAAAAAACCGTTTTTCCCAACAACTCGCTATCAGCTTTTTTATCCATGAGCAGTTGTCCCCTAAAAAACATTCTTGCCTAAAACATTGAATCAAATCAGGGTTTTAGTTTGAGCAAATCCGCTAAAAGTCTTCATTGACGGTCGTCAACAGCACTGGCGAATCAGCATATTTTATCGAGATGACGTTGTAAGCGTTCGAGGTATTCCCTCGTGGATTCGTTGTCTTTTTGCGGGAGGACAAAGATCAGTTTTGCCGCAATAATAAAGGGGCGCTTTGAGCCTTGCCCGACAGGTTGTTCTTTTGTCAAAATCAATTTGACCTTATCAAGCACATCACTGGGATCGGCACAGAATCTGGGCACGGTAGATCTTTCGGCATACTGCTCGGCGCCTGCAAAAACAGATAATAAAGCAACGCCAGTTACCGCAAATACAATCAGGATTCTTTTCATAAATGGATTTTAACGTAGAAACGTAATGCAGGTAGATGACGCAGGACAATTAACGCCAAAGAAAATGAGCACCTTACCAGGTATGTTTTGAGTAATTATGCACAAAGCAGGTTTAAACAGCTTTAGCCATTTGCCGGTGAGCCCGGCTTGAATCCTTAAGCAAGTGGCGGAGAGGAAGGGATTCGAACCCTCGATACGCGTTAACGTATACTCCCTTAGCAGGGGAGCGCCTTCAGCCACTCGGCCACCTCTCCGCGGACGTGTATGCCTATGTTTGATTGGTTTTTCAAGCGATAAGTGAAACAAAACACCTGCAAAGTGACTTTTTTGTCAATTTTTAAAAAAATGACATGGTTAAGCAATAATTAGCGTGTGCAGATCTATAGTTTGGTGGTAATGGTTAGGGAAACAACTGGCCGGGACGGTTAGTAGCTTATTTGGAGATTTGATATGCGTGGTTCGCGTTTAGTAATTGTTGGTTTGGTTGCCGCTGGTTTTGCAGCACAGGCGGGCTATGCCGTGGCCCAGAGTGCCAATAAAAATAAAATCCCTTCTGGATACACCTATTCACCCTACAAGCAGAAGCTGCCTTCAGTGAATTCTCGCAAATATCACATTACCTCGCAAACAGATATTTACGAGACAGAAATCTATCGTAAAAACCGCGAAACGGCGATTACCTTTGGCAATATTGGTATATATGGCGGCACCAATTTTAATTCTGGTGGTCCACGCAATCGCCCGCGTTATTAGATTCTATGTTGGGAATTGGTGCTTTTATAAAAGCACCCTTCCCGCAAGTTTTACACGCAATAATATTTCATAGGCTTTAAATGCCTATCGTCTAAAGGCTCATTCGTGAGCCTTATTTTTTAGTGTAATTGCAACCAGCTACGTGCCTGACGCTGTGCTTCAGCGATTTCCTGTGATGTCATTTCTACTGAAATTTCGGTACGTACCAGCTTTGCATCTTCATTGCCGCGCAATGCTGCAAGATTGAACCATTTGTGAGCTGTCACAAGGTCCATCTCAACTTCGCGGCCGATGCAATACATCATACCAAGGTGGTAAAGAGTGTCGGCGGCTCCTGTCGCTGCCATGAGTTGTGATTCTTGCTGTTCAAATCTAGCCATTTTATATCCCCTTGAGGTTCTCTGTTTACGCCTTGTCCAATCACCTACATTTTGTTGGTTATTGAACTAAATTGTTGATCGCGGTTGATCCGCGTTATGTGAACAATTTGACTCAAACTTTCAAAAACCACGTTAAGAATCACGATTAACAAGATTTGAAAATTTCCTTCAAAATTTATGAATACAAGTGACCCATTTTGAAAAACATGAGTCTTTTCAATGGCTTTTGATATTTGATTGGGAATATTGGTCAGATTAAATTTAGAGTTTGATAACCATCAAACTCCAAATTCAAAATCAAAACAGCAACTTTTGTGCAAAAATATGTGCAGATTTCATCTGGTAAGTGT
>JALWJW010000201.1 GCA_026996935.1 Hyphomicrobiales bacterium | reverse complement strand
ATTCAACCACATCATCTTCGTTGCAGGTTTCATCACCGCAACCTTTAAGCACTTCACCATCAACGCCAATATCACCAAATTCATTGATGATAAGGGCGATGCGTTTGCCGTTGGCGTTTTCGAGCATGTGGCGAATGAGGGTGGTTTTCCCTGCACCCAAAAAACCGGTTACGACTGTTGCAGGGATTTTTTGATTATTTGGTGATGTAGTGCGGGTCATCGAGTTATTCCTCAACTAACTTTTGAGATTTAAACGCAAAGCCTAACGTTGCGGCTGTTACAATCCAAGTTATGGCATTAACAAACAATGAGTTGACGACGAAAGACTGTACAAGATGGGCAGGTACTTGCGTGTCGTGATCTGTTGGTAGTGGCGCGCCGATCAGATGAGGGGTTGCGATAATTGCTATGCCCAAGATGATATAGGGAGCAGTGTTTTTTAAAGCGATGAGTGCAACACCAATGACCCCCGCTGCAATACAGGCCGTCCACCAAATTTGACGTTGAAACAAATCAGCCGCTTGCATGCCCGGCAGCTCTGGGTGCAAGCCTGCGGCGGGTGACAGGCTGAAGACGGCAAAGCCAACCAAGCCCCATAATGCGCCATTTCGTGGCGTTATAGGTATGTTGGTAAGAAGTGAGGCCGCCGATAATAAAAATGCAAAGCCAATGGCAACGGCAATATTTGCGACAATTGTATAAAAGGTGCGCTCAAAACCGTTTTCCGGCCCCCATGGTTCTGGGTTTGCTTTGGGTTCTGGCTTTGATTCAGATTGCGTTGTCGTTTCTTTTGGCTCTTCATGATCTGTTGCATGGTTATGGCCAGCTTCACCATGTTCTGGTGGTGCTTTGGTTTTGGTTGTGTTTTCATCATGAGAATGCTCAGCCTGGTTTTCAAAAGCCTCGGCTGTGATGATTAGGGGCGTGGTGCGAAAGTGTTGTAATGTGGCAAAAGCGATGCCGCCAACGAGTCCAGCAAGGATCGCCGCGATGAAGACGCGTGTTAGCATTGGTCTCTAACTCCGAAAAAGAAAAAAATTGTAACTTAGCCTGGTGGCTTTGCTTAGCGGCAAGGCTTAGTGACAAGGAAAGCTGACTGAATGGCGTGTGTCATGGGCGGCATTGTGTAAAACAGATGCGCCAGCAAAGCCTGACATATAAACAATGAACATGCCAAAGGCTAAAGCGGCAAGGCCAGCCATTGTGCGTTCTTTTACGGTAAGATTAGATAGTGAAGTTGTTTGAGTTGCCATGAGCTTTGCACCCTCCGTGGTTGCTCTGAAATTAAGCGGGATTATTCCCATATGCGTGCGTGGCAGGTTTCCTGACTTGTAACTCAACCGGTTTTGCCAACCTTCCCAGTGTGAAACACCAGTGGTTTATTTGGCAAAGCCTTGTTACTTACAGTTGCGGGGGCAGTTATGGGTTTGGCCCCAAATTTGGGTCGTCCGCACCATATTCCCTTTTGCTGTTCTGATTCCTTTTGATCACAGAACACCACACGCTTTGGATTTTGCACAGAAAAACTAAAAGCGTCAAATGATAAATTTCACTTAAGCGCTGGACAAAACATGACGTATCGTTAAGATATGAGCATTGTTGGCACCTTGTGGAGATTCCCTTATGACGTTCCGCTCAGCTTTACAGCTTGTTTTTTCCCTCTTTTTAGCCGTTTTTATGTTTGCCTCGCCTTCTTTGGGAGAAGGTAGGCGGATCATTATTAATCAGTCTGCTGATTACTTCGGTAATGATTATCGCACGTTGAAAAACCTACCGATCAAAGGCTGTGTTTCAGCTTGTCTGGCCGATAGTCAATGCAAGGCGTTTACTTATAATAATCGGGCCAAGTGGTGTTTTCTTAAAAACAAAGTTGGTGAATTAAAAACCTTTAAAGGGGCTACGGCCGGGCGTGTTGTTGGTGAAGAAAAGAAAGTTGTTGCTGAACTTTCGCCGCCTGAAAAGTTGAAGTTCTTAACACCTGGTCAATATAGTGCTGCAACACGATTTGAGACGGTCGTTATTAAGCGTCATGGTAAAACCGCAGTTAGCGATGATGAGGCATTGACCATGGCTCGCGAAAATGAGCAGTCAGGTCGATTGCGTTCTGCTTCTTATTATTATGAAAAAGCATCGGGCATTAATCCGAAATCTTTTAGTAACTGGCTTGGTTTGGCGCGCACGGCGCTGAATGCGAAAGCTGAAACCAAAAAACAAAAACGTGATTTTCCCATTGTCGGCGTTCACGCCTCGATCAATGCATATAGATTGTCAACGACAGTGGCAGGCCGAGCGCAGGCTTTGACATATTTAGCACGCGCATTGAAACGGCGGGTGAAGTTTCGACCCAGTTTGGAGGCTTATAAGAAATCTCTTGGCATGATGGATTCTGCCAGTGTTCGTCAGGCTTATGATGATTTGCGAGTAAAATATGGATTTAGAATTCTTAAACATACTGTGGATGCTGATAGTGCCGCACCGCGCATTTGTGTGCAGTTCTCAGAGAATCTGGTGAAATCTGTTGATTATACGAATTTTATCCGTGTGGATGGTAAAGCCCCGAATGGTCTTGATGTCGAACAGCGTCAATTGTGCGTTAATGGTGTTAAACATGGCGGGCGTTATCGTGTTTCTGTTCGGGCCGGGTTACCGTCTGTTTATAGTGATGAGGTTTTGCAGAAGTCATCAACGCTGAGTGTGTTTATTCGTGATCGTAAACCTTTGTTGCGCTTTACGGGTGGAAGTTATGTTTTGCCGCGCGTTGGCACAAAGGGTATTCCTGTTTATTCGGTCAACACCAGCAAAGCAAAATTGGAAGTTTATCGGGTTGGTGAACGGGCGTTGAACCGTTCGATTGCCAAGCGCAAATTTGGTTTTGTTCAAGACAAATATTCACTCGATCAGCTTGAGAGCTATCTGGGTGAAAAAGTCTGGACGGGTACGGTTGATATATCATCTGTTTTAAATAAGGAAGTTGTTACCAGTATTCCTGTAGCTAAAGTTTTACCGAACAGAAAGCCGGGTGCTTATGTTGTGGTGGCATCGTTTATTGACGATAAAAAAGACGAATGGGAAAACAAAGCAACTCAGTGGTTTATGATTTCCGACATTGGTCTTTCAACGCAAAAAGGCAATGATGGGTTGCATGTTTTTGCGCGCAGCCTTTCAACGGCGCATCCAATGGCCGGAGTTGAAATTCAACTCTTGTCTCATTCAAATGAAGTTCTTGGTACGGGAAAGACTGATGACAAGGGATATTTGAAAATTGCTGCCGGATTGGTGCGTGGTACGGGGTCTATGGCACCTGGACTGGTTTTGGCCAAAAAGGGGGATAAAGATTTCGTCCTTGTTGATTTACGTAAAAGTGCGATTGATCTTTCGGATCGTGGTGTGACGGGGCGTGCGTCTCCCGGGCCATTGGATGTTTTTTTGTTTACAGAACGCGGGATTTATCGCCCAGGCGATCAAATGCACATTACCGCCTTGTTGCGTGATGATAAAGCAATGGCGGTTACTGGTGT
This sequence comes from Hyphomicrobiales bacterium, assembly GCA_026996935.1. Lineage (GTDB taxonomy): Bacteria > Pseudomonadota > Alphaproteobacteria > Rhizobiales > Aestuariivirgaceae > JALWJW01. The sequence continues at coordinate 495 of JALWJW010000201.1, read as the reverse complement.
GCCTTTAACGATTAAGTTAGAGCGCCCTGATGGTAAAACTGAAGCCACGCAAGTGGTTAAAGGGGCGGGTGCTGGCGGTCATTCATTGTCGTATCAATTGCAAAGCAATGCGATGCTTGGCACGTGGTATGTGAAGGTTTATGCCGACCCTAAAGGTGAAATGCTAAGCTCCAAGCGGGTTTTAGTTGAAGACTTTATTCCTGATCGGATTGAGTTTGACCTGACCAGCAAGGATAAAGTTTATAGCCGTAAAACTGGGGCCAAATTATTAGTTGAGGGGCGTTATCTTTATGGTGCACCTGCTGCTGGTATGAACATTGATGCCAGTGTACGGTTTACCGGTTCGACGTCTTTAGAAGGTTATAAGGGGTATGTTTTTGGCTTGGATGATGAAAGCCCAATGCCACAAAAGGAAAACTTAGACGCTGTTGATATGACCGATGAGCAAGGCAAATCAGTTATTGATTTGCCGCCTGTATTAGCACCGAAAAAGAC
>JALWJW010000200.1 GCA_026996935.1 Hyphomicrobiales bacterium | reverse complement strand
GCGCTAAACAAGCCCTGACCAATGCCATTTATGCCACCATTGATAAAGGCGACGAAGTTATTTTGCTTAGCCCTTATTGGGTGGCTTATGAAGGCATAATCCGCATGGCAGGCGGTATGCCGATTATGGTTGAAGCTGGCATTAAAGATAACTTCAAAGCCCCGGCCGAACGCATCAAAGACGCCTTTAGCGACAAAACAAAATTACTCATACTCAATTCGCCCAACAATCCAACCGGCGCCATGTTTACCGCCAAAGAGCTACAAGACATTGCCGAAATAGTTATTGAACACAATAACATGCTGGTCATTTCTGATGAAATATATGAATATATAAATTTTGACGAAGAACACATATCAATCGGCTCTCTGCCCAATATGAAAGACCGCACAATTACCATTAATGGTTTTTCAAAAGGTTTTGCCATGACGGGCTGGCGCCTTGGTTATGGCGCTGCTCATCCTGTGATCGCTAAAGCCATGGCAAAAGTTCAAGGCACCTTTACCGCCGGTGCCAACGCCTTTGTGCAAATCGCCGCCATCACCGCTCTTGAAAGCCCGCGCAACAGTGTGGAAGAAATGCGCCAGTCTTATTTGGCCCGCCGCAACCTTGTGATTGAAGGATTAAACAAAATTTCAGGCCTGTCTTCCCCCACCCCTGCCGGCACCTTTTATGCATTTCCCGATGTCAGTGAATTCTTGGGTACATCATCCAACGGCACTAAAATTGAAACCGTTGATGATTTATGCGACTGGCTTTTGGAAAAACACCTTGTGGCAACCGTTCCCGGTTCTGCTTTTGGCGACAAAAACTGCCTGCGCATTTCATTTGCAACCAGTTCTGAGGTTTTAACCCGGGCCATTACCCGTCTCTCATCCGCTTTTAGCGACCTTCAGGCATAAAAAAGGCTGGTCATTTGACCAGCCTTAAATTCTTGTTTGTTCTATATTATTGAGAAATTCTCAACAATGCCAAAGACTTGGCAATTTTCTCAAACGCTTCGGCAAGTTTTGCCGAGTTGCTTGCATCAAAGTAATGTGATGCACTTGTTGCACAATTGCGAAGCATATTCTTTGTCGCATTATCATTCACAGAAAACGCTACTGTATATACCGTAATCTCATCAGGTGAATTTTTGATATTACGACAAACCTCTGCTGTTAAATTATCAGCGGTAGAACGACTACCTCCCTGGTGGTCACGCTGACTATAACGAGGGCTTCGCGTATTTGCACCATCAGTCATTAACACAATTGATTTTGCAACCTTTGCACCACTGCTCGTATTATAGCCTTGGCCATTATTGTTGTTGCCATTGTTAGATGTTTGAGCATTTGAAGAACCATCAATTGGTTGCGCATCAGAAATAACCCGCCACCCCCACATCAAACCGGCAGGGATATAAGTAGATCCATCTGCACTCATACGTCCGATTTCGCGCAAGATGGCATTCCGATCCGTCGATAATGTTGTAATTTCACGGCTACAAGAACGATTCATAACACCAGGAATTTTGATATCAGGACGAATGTCCTTGGTGTTGTATGGGTAATTACGAGATGCTACACAACCGCGCCAAATTGAACGATCATAAATCCAGTATGCCTGTCTGTAGCGTGCGCCTCTGCGCCATGAACACTGCCGGTAACGATAGCCAGGGCGATAGAGACGACGACCATCACGATAATAATAATAGCCAGAACGATAACGCCAACGGCAGTTATAACGTGTATAACGATAACGCCAACGATAGGCACGCGTACGTGTGTTTCTATCACGCGGAATATCTGCCCAGGATGCATTGCGGCGGCTCATACCAATATTCACATAATCTGAAAAAGGCACAATACCAACCCGCACAACACTGTCATCAGATTTTGCATCGTAAACCGTATTAACTAGATTTCTTGCGGCTGATTTAAGCGCAGTCATTCTGCTTCCGGACATTGAACCGGTATTATCCAGAACCAAAGCAACATCCACATTACCAAACTCACGGGTTACAATGGACTTGGCTTTAACATCAAAATAATCAATACCAACCACTTTAATAAGATTCGTCTGTAGTTTCGTTTTAATTGAAACCTCAAGCTTACCGTCTTCAAGTTTTTCAACTTTAACTTCCGGGGTTGAATAATTACCTTTCACTTTCATATTGCGAGTAACATAGCTACCTACAATGGATTCAAGTTCAGATATACTTTCTGAAGGCGAAGCCGCCGCTGCAAGTGCCGCAGAATCTACAACGCTTTGAAATTGCGCATTAACCTGTTGCCCCTTGGCGTAATCAAGGCCAGCACCCATAATCGCAACCATTGGCACTGCAGAAATAGCAAAAGCAATGGAAACGTTACCTTTCGCATTCTTAATAAAGTTCTTAAAAATCCGCATTTTACTCACCTTACAAACTATCCCGAACATACGGGAATATTTTTTCGATACTTCCACTCTAGCTTGTAAATTCTAACAACCACTTATCAAAGATAGTTTAAATTTTACAATAGTTTAGCTGGATATCCTGACTTGTATTAATTGTTTGTTTACTTTTCAAATTACTACTTGCTGATACGAAGCGTAATCAATGAACGGGCAATCCCTTCAAACGCACTCGTTAAAGCCTCTTTATCCTTGGCATCAAAAAAGTATTTCTCATTCGTTGCACAACTGCGCAAAAGCTTTTTAACCTTTGGGTCTTTGACTGCAAACGTAATGGCGTAAATTTTGATTCTTTCTTTTTCGTTTTTACCTGTGTTCTTAATGTTTTCACACAATTCTGCAGTCAGTTTGTTTGCAACGGTTTGGTCGCCGCCATCGCCCCCATGTGTGGGATAATATGGCATTAATGTATTGACGCCATCGGTCATAAGTACGAGCGCTTTAGTGTAGTTTTTGCGCGACATTTTCTTATAACTTACACCATCAGAAAGCGGTGCAACTCTAGACAATGCACGCCAACCCCATATTAAACCTGCTGGTAAATAAGTTTCTCCAGTTGCAGACAAAGCATCAATTTTACTAATTATCTTGTTACGATTATCTGTTAATTCTGTAAGCTCCTGACCGCAAGAAACATTCATTAAGCCGGGAATTCTTTTACCCGGTTGAGCATCTCTTACATTAAGAGGGTAATCGCGAGAACCAACACAACCATACCACTTTGTTTTGGTTACGTGATCATATGTTTCAGTCCCGGTCACTTTGTAATCATAATCACAAGCATAATACGAACCCGAAGTTGTTACCCCGTCATTTGTTGACGTCCAGGTCCGGGTACCGCAGTTTTTAGCACTTCCAGGCACCTTTTCCGTAATATCACGTGTCTTTTTTTCGTGCGTTTCAGTATCAGCCGGAACATCAATCCAAGACTGATTACGGTTTTTCAAGCCCACATTGACATATCGACTAAATGGAACAATCGCAAATTTAAGGTCTGTTGATGAACCTTTTTTGTCATGTAATTCATTGACCATTACTTTGGCCGCTTTTTTCAGCGAAGCCAATTTGCCATCGGCGGCCATTGAACCTGTATTATCAAGAACAAGTGCCACTTCAATATTACCAAAGTCACGTACAACAGTCGATGTTGCTTTGATTTTCATTTTATCGAAACCAAGCATACCCATGAAGTTGGATTCAATACGCCCCTTGGCAATAAGAGTGAATTTTGTATCACCTTTACGGATCATTTTAATTTTGACCTTACCAGCCAAAGCTTCGTTTACACCATTCTCAATCAAATAGTGTTTTACTGTTTTCGATAACTCATGAAGAGAATTTGAATCTGATGCCCAGGCTGCAAGTGCAGCATCATCAACAGCCTGTTGCAAAAGGCTTTGAGTATGAGATGCTTTGCCATAATCCAGCGCCACACCACCTGCCATAATCATCGGCACACCGGCAATAGCAAACGTAATTGCAACATTTCCATTTGCAGCTTTTAAAAACTTCGACAATCCAGCCATTTTTCCATCCTCTAGTAAAAGCCTTACAGCTTCAAGTCTTCATTATTGCTGCTC
>JALWJW010000199.1 GCA_026996935.1 Hyphomicrobiales bacterium | reverse complement strand
AACAAGGTTTGTTGTTTGTTTGATAAATCATGTTAGTCATCGGAATTCTCGCTTCTGTTCTTAGGTTTAGGTCCAGTGCGGACGAGGATCGTAAATAGGTTAGCCGCCATTTCCACGCAACCCCAAAAAGCACGAAAGGTTGTAGGTGTGTGGTTTTTGCAACAGCGGTTGTTTGCAAAAATGTGGTGGTTTTGATTTACAAATACTTCTTGCCCCACGCATGGATTGCCGACAAAACGGGGCCGAGGTCTTGGCCTTTTTGCGTTAGGATGTATTCAGAACGTGGTGGGTGATCTTGGTATGATTGCCGCGAAATGATGCCTGCATTCTCTAATGACTTAAGTCGCTCTGACAAAGTATTAGGCGATATACCTTCAAGCGAATTTTGAAAATCCTGATAGCGCCGCGCTTTGTGTAATGACAGGTCGCGCAAAATTTCCAGCGTCCAGCGCTTGCCGATTAAACCAGCCGCACGGGCCAACGGGCAGTCAAAATTTTCTGTTTTGTTCGATTTTTTCATTTCGATAAAAATAAACTTTTTTGTTGCCTTTGTCACTGCAATAAATATAGTGACTATGAATTACGTATTTAAAAATGGAAGCAATAATGACCATCACCCCGATATATGCAGGCCTGATAACTTTACTATTTGTGTTCCTAAGCTTTAAGGTTTTTGGCGCTCGCGGCAAAGCCAAGGTGAGCTTGGGTGATGGCGGGGGAGAAAATGAGCAACTGGTCCGTACCTTGCGCGCTCATGGGAACTTTACCGAATATGTGCCATTGGTTATCATCTTAATGGCCATGGCCGAATTTTCAAACGCCCCGGTATTGCTACTTCACTCTCTCGGCGTCCTCATTTTATCAGGCCGCCTCATGCACGCCTATGGCATCTCAAAAATCCCACAAATAACAAAATTCCGCTATTTCGGCACTGTCTTCACAATGCTTGCTTTGCTGATTGGTGCTTTGAGCAATTTGGTATTAGTAATGGTTTCTTCTTGAAAAAATGCCACGCTAAGCGTTCCCTATCAATATTCCGGCAGCAAATACAATGAACCCTCCAACGGCGATTTGGAAGGCGGCGCGCAGGAAGGGGGTGTCCATATATTTATAGCGGATCCACGAGATTGCCCAAAGTTCGATAAACACAATGAAGACGGCAACAATAGTCGCGGTCCAGAAATCACTGATCAGATAGGGCAGGGTGTGGCCAAGGCCGCCTATGGTGGTCATCACGCCAGCCGAGGTGCCGCGAATAAGTGGATGGCCGCGCCCTGTCAGCTCTCCATCATCAGACAAGGCCTCAGCAAAGCCCATTGAAATGCCTGCTCCAATAGAGGCCGCAGACCCGACCAGAAAAGTATCCCATGTGCTGTGGGTGGCAAAGGCGGCGGCAAACAAAGGTGCCAGGGTGGAAACTGAACCATCCATAAGACCAAGCAAGCCAGGCTGAATCACCTGCAATAGAAACAATCGTTTCTTGGCATCTGATTCTTCAAGCTTGGCATCAGCGTTTAAATGTTTTTCACCCAGCTTGCCAGCCAACGACTCGTGTTCCTTTTCAGCTTCTGCCAGTTCGGTTAAGAGTTTTTTTATGTCGGGGTCCGTTGATTTCTCGGCTGAGGTTTTATAGAATCGATAGGCCTCCAGTTCCATGACTTCTGCCCGCTTGCGCATGGTTTCCAGCCCCATGTTCTTGGTGCGCCAAATCGGAGTTTGTTTGATAAATCCTGCAATATCGGCACGACGAATGAGTGGAATAAAATCGCCAAATTTTTTCCGATAAAGCTCTTGTAACATGCGCCGATGTTCGTGCTCTTCCTCGGCCATATCGAAAAATACATGGGCAGAAGCCGGGAAATCCTCATGCAGTTGGTTTGCAAAAGCCATATAGGTGCGCGCATCATCATCTTCTGATGAAATGGCAAGGGCAAGAATTTGTTGTTCGGTAAGGTCTGAAAAAGGGATCATATCTAGTGCCACGTTTGAAGTAATAAATCTAAGTCCTAGTTTAGAACAATTCCAAACAATGTCTATTGTTCAAATCAAATCATCATCAGATTTTTTGATCGTAAGCACCAATCTCATCATAAGTTGAAAGATGTGCGTCAATGGTTTTAAACATTTGTTCCATCATTTGCTGAGATGTGGGGCTTTCACAAACCACAACCAGATTAGGCGTGTTAGATGAGGCGCGAACCAACCCCCATGTGCCGTCTTCCAACACAATGCGAATACCATTGACGGTGATAAGTTCTTTGATTGGTTGCCCGGCAATTTTCTCACCATCAGAAGTTGCTTTGGTGAAATGCGCTACGACCTTGTCAACAATGGCGTATTTTTCTTCATCGCTGCAGTAAGGCGACATGGTAGGCGAGCCATAGGTTTTGGGTAAATCATTATATAGGTCTGCCATTGACTTATCGCCAGCATGATCAAGCATTTCCAGCACCATAATGGCCGAGACCAAACCATCATCATAGCCACGCCCGAAAGGCGCGCGGAAGAAATAGTGACCAGATTTTTCAAACCCTGCAACCGCATCAAGTTCCGTGGTGCGTGCTTTAATATAGGAATGACCGGTTTTATAAAAATCAGCTTTTACCCCATTGGCGATAAGCACGGGGTCTGTTGCATAAAGTGAGGTTGATTTCACATCGGCAACAAAGGTTGTATTTGGTATTTTGGCTGAAATATCACGGGCAATCATCACACCAATTTTGTCAGCGAAAATCTCACTGCCATTATTATCAACCACCCCGCAACGGTCTCCATCGCCATCAAATCCAAGGCCCACATCAGCGCCAACTTCTTTGACTTTGTCTGCCATGGCGTGCAGCATTTTTAGGCTTTCAGGGTTGGGGTTATAATTGGGGAATGAATGATCCAATTCACAATCAAGTTCGACCACATCAACGCCAATGGCGCGTAAAACTTGTGGGGCAAATGCCCCTGCTGTACCATTGCCGCAAGCACAAACCACTTTGAGCGGGCGTTCAATTTTTTTACCCTTTGTCAGATCGTCAATGTAGCGATCAGCCATGTCGGCGACATGAATAAGCCCGCCACCTGCGCGGGTTTCCCATTTGCCTTCCAGCACGATTTCTTTTAATGCGCTCATCTCATCAGGCCCAAAGGTGAGGGGGCGATCACAACCCATTTTAACGCCTGTCCAACCATTGTCATTATGGCTGGCCGTTACCATTGCAACGGCAGGCACGTCCAATTCAAATTGGGCAAAATACGCCATGGGTGACACGGCAAGACCAATATCATGCACGGTGCAGCCTGCAGCCATTAGACCTGAAATGAGGGTGTTTTTAATGCTGGCGGAATAAGAACGAAAATCATGTCCGACAACAATATGAGGCTTAATCCCCTTTTGGTGCAGCAAGGTGCCAAGGCCCATGCCCAGCGCCTGAATACCATAAAGATTGATCTCTTCTTCAAATAACCAACGCGCATCATATTCGCGAAAGCCAGTTGCTTTGACTAAGGGCTGGCGTTCATATTCTACTGTATTTGGCTTTAGATCAGCGCGAGGTTTTAACAACATATCAGGAACCTTTATTTGTGGGTGTGCCGAAATTCATAATATCGGGCGCAACTTTTTTCCGCCGAGCTTTCGCCCCGCCTTTTCGTTTTTTTCGTAAGGTTAAAGTGGCAACGCGTTCGCCAAGTTCATCACACAAAGCGGCCCGCTGTTCATTGCTCATTCTAAGCCAGCCGGCAATTTCCTGGCGTGTACGACCACACCCGATGCAATGCTCGGTTTCATTATCGATAACGCAAATGTTTACGCACGGTGTTTGGATGAGATTTGAATTGCCCTTGGTCATGGGTTTTCTGTAACGATAAAACCTTGCAAAAACAATAAAGTTTCATTGATTTATAATCACCACATCACACAATAGATTATACAAACCTTTAATTCTGGCTCAGTACCTCTTGCGGTGAGGGTAGTTGGAACGCGGTTTTTGGGTCGTATTTCAACCCTTGCTTTTTCAAAAACTTTTCAAACCGCTCTTTTTCTTCGCGCGATGGTTGCCAGTTTGAATCCAGTTTGGAATTGCGTTTGCTCAATCGATTGGTGACCAAAACTTCTTCGGGTTGATAATTACCAAATGGGTCAATCGAAGCACGATCAACGATTTTTTCAACCCGGTTGATTTTGAGCGTATCAGGATGAAGAACTTCTGCGGCTTTTCGTTTTATGATCTTTTTAGGAACATATACTTTTGCAGCCTTTGCCTGTAATGCGGCCTCTGCCTGTCTTCCCGTTAGCAGATCAATATTAATCGCCCCAACGGTAACAATCGCTAGAGCGGCACTCCATGTTGCTGTGTGGCGAGAGAATGATAATTCAGATGTGGCTTGACCAAGAAGAAACGCAATACCAACGGCACCAAGCAAAACAGCCATAACCAAAAAGCGGCCGGCAACAATGGTTTCCTGTCCAAACAAAAGCCTGGGATCAAGTAGTAATGCAACCAGTACTGCAATTACTGCGATACTTGTGCCAACCCAACCTTTCATGCGATCTCTCCCAAAATAAGCATACCCACAAACACTTAGCAAAAATTTGAGTATTAAGCGTTAAGAAGGTCTGTAAATTTGGTTTTAAATGATGGCAACCAGTAAAATAACTGCAAATACTTCACTGATTTGTTGTAAAGCACCCAGCACGTCACCCGTATATCCACCAATTTGGCCAAGGCAGATATATCGAACAAGCAAATAAGCGGCCACCGCAGAAAATAGCATGAGAACGGCAGGGCTAAACCCCATTGATAGTGATACTAACAATAATGCCGATCCTGCACCAATGATCATTGTTGACTTCATCGCTGATTTCGATGGTCGTCCCGCTTCGACAGCACGCCCGTCTGTTCGAGCCGCATTTAACTTATGCATCATATAAACGATCGACGTGCGTGATAGAGCGCCAACGGCGCTAAAAACCAGTAAAGTGTGTAACAGACCAGCGTCATTACCTAAAATTTGGCCATAGCCAAGGCCGCGAATGGCAACAGAGATAATCAAGGCAAACGTGCCATATGTTCCAATGGAGCTGTCGCGCATAATCTCTAATTTGCGTTCCCGAGACCAGCCGCCGCCAAAGCCGTCAGCAACATCGGCCAGACCATCTTCATGCAAGCCGCCTGTGATCGCAAAGCTTGCTGTAATACTCAAAAAACCAGCAATATTTGCACCAATGCCAAAAGTTGTTGCCAACCAAAACACCAAACCGCTAAACAAACCAACAATAAGCCCGACAATAGGAAAGCCGCGAACCGCACTGGAGATATGAGGACGGATGTATTCAATAGCGACTGGTAGCCGTGTCAAGAATGCAATACTGGCAGCCGTATCGTTTAATAAACTATGTCGGTTTTGATCATCAAATGCTTGCGAATTAGAATTTTTCATGCTTTGGCTTGTGTCAAATCTATTTGTCATTACAGCCTGTAAGAGTAACAGCAAACAGGCTTTCCTACAAAGCAATAGCATAGGCGATTTAAATATGGAACAAAACCAGTCAGGCGCACCTTTTAATGATATTAGAGCGCTGTTTGAAAGCTTTTCAGACATTGATGAAAACTGTGTGGCACAAGTTAAACAACGCGATGCCAGCCTGACCAAACCACCTGGATCGCTTGGCCGCCTGGAAGATATCGCGCAATGGCTTTCTGGTTGGCAACGCAATTACCCGCCAAAAGTTGATCGCCCGATGACGGTAATTTTCGCGGGCAATCACGGTGTTTGCGCTCAAGGTGTGTCGGCTTTCCCCGCTGAAGTCACCGCTCAAATGGTGGCAAACTTTCAGTCTGGTGGCGCGGCTGTAAATCAGATCTGCGAAACCTTCGGGGCGGGGCTGAAAGTGTTTGAACTTGCCTTGGAAATCCCAACTAATGACATTACCCAAGAACCTGCAATGGATGAAGAAGCCTGTGCTGCCACGATCGCTTATGGCATGGAGGCGGTAGCCGATAGCCCGGATCTTTTATGTATTGGCGAAATGGGTATCGGTAATACCACCATTGCTGCTGCCATTTGCTACGGCCTTTACGGTGGTAGTGCTGATGATTGGGTCGGGCCGGGGACTGGCGTTGATGATGAAGGCTTAAAACGCAAAATTGATGCAGTTGAAAAAGCGGTTGACCTGCATAAAGACCATATCAAAGATCCATTGGAATTGCTTCGTCGTTTAGGCGGTCGCGAAATTGCTGCGATGGTCGGTGCGATCATCGCAACACGTATCCAGAATATTCCCATGCTGATTGATGGCTATATTGCTTCATCGGCCGCAGCGATTGTGCATGCGATAAACCCGCAAGGCCTTGATCATTGTATTGCTGCCCATTGTTCGGCAGAGCCTGCCCATAAGGCTTTATTGCAAAAGCTGGGCAAAAAACCGCTGTTTGATTTAGGTCTTCGCCTGGGCGAGGGGTCGGGCGCAGCGCTGGCAATTGGCATTGTTCAAGCATCCGCAAATCTGCATAATGGCATGGCAACATTTGAGCAGGCTGGTGTCAGCGATAAAGAAGATTAAAGCTTAAGCAGTTAGAGAAACCAGGGCTTTTTGTGTTGGGTTGGCATGTGATAAGGCTGCCATTACCTGCTGTTGACTAAGGCTGAGAACTCTTGATGGTGGGAAGGTGACGGTTACTTTCGTCCCTTTGCCCTTTTCGCTTGAGATTAACAGTTCGCCCTGATGCAGCTTAATCAGGCCATTAACAATTGGCAATCCAAGACCGGCGCCTTCAATCGCTTTTCGATCAGCAGATTCGGTTCGGTTAAACATACCAAGGACTGTTTCAACTTCTTGCGGGGTCATGCCTGTGCCCTGGTCCTGGACATAAATAGACAAAGCCCCATTGCGTAACACTTTTGCACCAGTGACAATAGTTGCTCCCTGTTGAGAGAACTTACTGGCATTGGAAAGCAAGTTGATCCAGATTTGCCGAACAGATCGTTCATCACCGCAAATATGTGGAATATCATCGGGTATTTCAGATTTTATAACCTGATTTTTGCCAATCAGTTTCATTGATAGCAATCGATGGCTGTCTTCCAATACAGTGTTTAAGTCAATTGAATCTTCGTGCAGCTTATGCTTGCCTGCCTCAATACGAGAAAGGTCAAGAATATCATTGATGAGGTTTAACAGATAATTGCCCGATTGATGGATGTCGCCTGAATATTCTTTGTAGCACTCAACCGAGTGAGGCCCCATCATTTCTTCGCTAAGGATTTCAGAAAACCCCATAATGGCATTAAGGGGGGTGCGAAGCTCATGGCTCATCGTGGCCAGAAAACGAGATTTTGCAACATTGGCAACTTCGGCATGTTGTCGACCAACTTCGGCTTCTTGTTTGGCTTGCTCCAATTCAGCTATCAGGCTTTCACGCTGGGCTTTGAAAACCAACATATCACGAGCTGTTTTTTGCAACCGCCGCGCCAGTTGAATAAAGAAAATTTCTGCCAGAAATGCCATTGCACCAAGGCCAATATGAAGCGGTGTACCAACCATTGTACATTTAATGACAATAGCAAAAGTGATGATACCGGTGCCAGCTATAATCACTGGCATATAATTGCTTGCAATCATAATGCGGACCGCAATAACGGCCATCAAAGTAGCGACAATCAAAATTTGTTGAGAACTATTAGCTCCATCCCAAAATAAAAACAGCGGCAGGGACCAGCATACTGCAAACAAAAATTCAGAGGCGGCCAGCATACCAACCCATTCCGACATTGGCCGTTTTTTCTTGCCGGGCTTTAAGTATAATTTACAGATCCAAAGCTGTGTGGCCTGAATAGCTAAAATACCCGATAGCCAAATCAACGAGATAGTCCAGGGTACCCATAAAGTGCTGATAGTAAAAAAAATAAATGCCAGAATTGGCAAAGCGGCACCAACGCTAGTTTGGTTTTTGACAAAAAGCGTGAGCATGTCGCGATTCCAGGCACCATTTTCAACACTCTCCCAAATAGAGTGAGTGGTTTTTTCCTGTTCTGTCTCTAGAGTTTGATTGATAAACTCAAGATCCAAATGGTCTGCCGTTTGACTGCCAATTGCCATTTTTCTGGTTCCTAATCGCATTTTTGCGGAAAACTGATAATGGCATAATAGATTGAAAGCCTTAAAAACTGCTTCTAAGGTAAGGTAAACTTTTAATGAATATTAAGCAGGAAAATTCCGATGAAACTGTATGACGATAAACGCGCTCCAAACCCACGGCGGGTCCGGATTTTTCTTGCAGAAAAAGGCATTGAGATCGAACGGGTAGACGTGGATATTATGAGCATTGCTCATAAAAATGATGCAAACCGTACCTTAAACCCTTTTACAGGGGTTCCGTTTTTAGTGCTAGATGATGGAACGGTAATTGCCGAAACGGTTGCCATTTGCCGGTATTTTGAAGAACTACACCCCCAGAACCCGCTTTTCGGCAAAACCCCATTAGAAAAAGCGCTAATTGAAATGTGGCAACGCCGTGCAGAATTAGGCTTATTCCAGACCATTGCGCATGCTTTTCGTCATTCAAATCCATATATGGCCGAACTGGAAAATCCGCAAATTGCCGAATGGAGCAAAGTAAATTTTGATCGCATTGACGGGTATTTGGATAAATTTGATGAAGCGCTGAGCCAATCTGCTTATATTGCAGGGCCAGATTATTCAATTGCAGATATTACCACATTGGTTGCAATCGATTTTATGAGAATTTTGCGTTTGAAACTCACACAAAAACACCCAAACTTAAGTGCATGGCATGAGCGGGTAACGCAAAGAGATGGCAGCGTAATGTGAACTGAAAGTACCAGGGAAACCCGCCTACATTTGGGTGCGTTTAAGCGTTGCTGGATATGTATTTTCATTACCTTTTAGTCGCAGAGAGCTATTTGCCGTTGCATGGATTGCAATATTAGATTATTTAAATATACATTCCATATTGCGTTACGATGACCAGAATGTGGGAAAGTTGACAGCGTTAGTAGGGTATTTTTGATGCCATCTGAAATTAGTGAAGATAAGACGGATTTTACAATTGCCAGCAAAGAATCTTTGCGGGCTGCCGGACAGGTACAATCTGTGACCCGGTCTATTACTTTGCTCAACGCATTATCCTATTATTCTCAAGGTTTAACCTTGTCTGAATTGGCCAAAACAGTGGGTTTAGCCAATTCAACGGTCCACCGGCTTTTAACAACCATGCAAAATGAGCGTTTTGTTCGTTATGATTCAGAGCGCTCTGTCTGGTTGATCGGGGTTCAGGCTTTTCGGGTCGGGTCGGCTTTTGTGCGTTCACGTGATCTTGTAACGATTGCCCGCCCGTTCATGCGTTTATTGATGCAGAACGAGGGTGAAACTGTTTCATTGGCTGTCGAAGATCGTGCTGAAATTGTTTATTTATCACAAGTTGAAACTCAAAAAATGATGCGGGCAATTGCCGGTCCTGGCGGGCGCGCAAGTATGCATTGCTCGGGCATTGGCAAAATGCTATTGGCCTCTAAATCTGACATACAGTTAGAAAAAACTGTGGAACAATTGTCTTTTAGCAGAGAGACAACCCACACTTTAACCAATAAAGAAGATTTACACCGCGAACTAATGAAAATCCGTAAGCAGGGATATGCCGTAGACGATGAAGAAGTTGCTGTTGGCCTTCGTTGTATTGCTGCGGCTGTTTATGATGAGAACGCGACACCATTGGCGGGCATTTCACTGTCTGGACCAACCGCGCGCATTTCTCGTGAACGGATTGAAGCGCTGGGTCAGTCGGTCAGAAAAATCGCATTAGAAATTACTAAAGAATTGGGTGGCATTGAGCCTTCCTTAAAAAGCCAACAAAACTAATATAAAGTCAATCGGAGCAAATTATGACTGAAATTACCAAACAACAGGTGCTTGATGCACTGTCACAAGTAAAAGGACCAGACCTTGACGGCGATCTTGTCTCAAGAAATATTGTAACTGAAATTGTGATTACCGGTGGCAATGTCATGTTTGGCTTATCGGTTGATGCAAACCGGGCTAAAGAACTTGAACCAATGCGCTTGGCAGCAGAACGCGCCGTATCTGAAATTGAAGGTGTTGATAAAGTTATGGTCGCGCTAACGGCTGAAAAGCCAGCCAGCAATGGAGCAGCAGCACCAAATGCTCAAGGCGATACAATGGGCACCCCGCGCGGTGCAAAAACCCAAGGGGCGGCACCTGAAGCAGGTAAAGTTCCAGGTGTCAAACATTTGGTTGCCGTTGCTTCGGGCAAAGGTGGTGTTGGTAAATCAACAACAACCATCAACCTTGCTTTGGGAATGGCTGCGCTGGGTTTGAAGGTGGCTGTGCTTGATGCCGATGTTTACGGGCCATCATTGCCTCGTCTTATTGGTGAGAAAACTTTACCTACTCAAGATCCAACATCTGAAGGTAAATTACAGCCAGCAGAAGCTTATGGGTTAAAAGCCATGTCTATGGGCTTTCTTGTTGAAGAAGATACACCCATGATTTGGCGTGGCCCTATGGTGCAGTCAGCTCTTCAACAAATGCTCAATGATGTAGAGTGGGGCGAAATTGACATTATGATGATTGACATGCCACCCGGAACAGGCGATGCGCAATTGTCAATTGCTCAGCAAACCCCGCTTGCCGGTGCTGTTATTGTTTCAACCCCTCAAGATTTGTCACTGATTGATGCTCGCAAGGGGCTGAACATGTTCTTGAAGGTATCCGTGCCAGTTTTAGGTATTGTTGAGAATATGAGTTATTTCATTTGTGATAAATGTGATGCCCGTCACGAAATTTTTGGGCATGGTGGCGCGCGTGACGAAGCCAAAAAACTTGATCTGCCATTCCTTGGTGAAATTCCTTTGGATAAAGAAATTCGCGAGCGTTCAGACAATGGTCAACCTATTGTTGCCACCGTTCCCGATGGCCCCCATGCAAAAGTTTATAAAGAGATTGCAAAAGAGATTTGGGAAGCTGTGGACGGTAAACCTGCCCCAACAGGTCCGAAAATCGTTATGGAATAGAATCTGAAAATATGAAGATACAGGGCCGCGGGTATCAGACCTGCGGCCTTTTTTATTATCAAAATTGACTATGGCCCAAATCTGAAAAATAGCCCATAATAACAGGAAGGGGACGGACACAGAAAGATAATTATTTCACAATGCAATCAGATGTTTCTGTTGAAGATGTATTAAGAGCAGATGTCTATCGCTTGCTTGCAGTATTGCTGCGTGCGGCACCTGATGAAGAAAACTTAGCCATGCTGGCGACCATGCGCGGTGATGAAACTGTTCTTGGTCGGGCCGTTGGCAGTCTTGCCATGTTAGCAAAAAAAACCACATCTGCTGAAATTGACATTGAGTATCACGCCTTGTTTATCGGTACCGATGCAGGTGAATTGGAGCCGTATGGGTCAGCCTATCTTAAAGGGCCAACTTATAAACAATCTCTTAGTCAGTTACGTGATGATATGAACCGCGTTGGTATTGGGATGCGCGGTGATGTTGATGAACCTGAGGACCATATTGCTGCATTGTGTGAAATGATGGCCGGTATGATTTTGGGTGATTTTATTCAACCCGTATCCCTGGAAGAGCAAAAAGAATTCTTCTTCACCCATATCGCTGGCTGGGCTAAAGATTTTTTCAATGACCTTCAAAGAGCTCGTCATTCCGTTTTTTATACTGGTGTGGGTGCAATTGGGGCTGCCTTTATGGATATAGAGGCCTCGGCATTTGAAATGATCTAAGGCAAAAGCCAGCGTAAAAAGCGACTGGATTTTGAAAATCTGACAAATTGCATTAGGGTTTACAGAAACTTAACGCAAATCACGGCAAGTGTTAAGGCAGATTAATTTTTAAGGGCTTGGAAAATGAAAACCATCTTGTCCATCGCAGGCGCGATATTCGTAATTCTTGGAGTTATTGTCGGAGGGGTTTCACAACTCGACTATGGTAATGTTCTCATTGGTCTAAACCTTGGTTTAGCAGCAACTCTGCTTGTTGGAGGTTTCGTAATATTAGGACTTGGCGGTGTTGTTGATGCTGTTGAAAAAATGGCTCTACCCGCAAATCAATTAAATCAACGTGCGTCTGTCGGCCATGATAACCCGCAGCAGGGTGCTCAAAGTGATGCTCGTTCTCCCGCATTTCAACCGCTGAAAGCCGGTGCAATTGGCGGTGCAGTGGGGGCCGCAACTGGCGTTGCCGCCAGCACGGTTGGAAGCCAGTTGGATAAAGCTGCCCAGGGTGTTGATAGTGCGATTGATAAAGTTGCAGAAGCTGCAGCAGAAGCTAAAGAAGTAGCAAAAGATAAAGTGAGTAAAGCCACCAGCGCAACGTCTGATGCTGTCAGTGATACAACCGATATTGTTGCTGATAAAGCTGAAACAGTAAGTGATAGTGTTGAAGATATGTTTGCAAATGCAAAAGATGCAGCAAAGGAAAAAACCGCCGATGCTGCAAGTGCGGTTACTGAAACTGCAAGTGATTTTGCTGACAGCGCAAAAGAGATCACTGGCGATGCCGGTAATGCTGTAAGCGATATCGCGAAAGATGCCGTTAAAGGCGTGACAGAAACCGCACAAGATGCAAAAGAGGCCGTAAGTGAACTTGTTGAAGAAACAACCTCCATTCCAGAAACGTCAGAAACTGTAGACGGTGAACAGCAGGCCGAAGTTGTTGCTGACGCAGAAGACCCTGATCAATTGTATGTTGTTGAAGAATTGATCATTAGAGAACGTCCTGCGCGGGTTCTTTCAGATAATACCGTTGAAGCAGAAACCGATGAAGGCTGGATGCGTTTTGAAAATGTTGAGCATCTTGAAGAATACCTTGATGCCATGCAGGGCTAATACCACCCCTTGGTACCGTTCCAGTAAAAATAGATTTATTACGTAAATTTATCTGTTTCAGAGCAATATAATCTATATAGTCCGATTTTGAATGGTCGGGCTATTTTTTTGACCGGATTTTGAAAAATAAGACAAGGATAATAAAGTGAGAACAGTTTTTACAGCGCTTGGCGTGGCAACAATAGCTTCAGTTGCTTTTGTGGCACCAGCTCAAGCTGAAACAAAACAGGATATGGCTAAAGCTGCAGCCGATTATGGTTATGTGCAAGGCTTTTTAATCGGCCGCCGCCTTAAAGAATCTCTTGCCAAAGATAAAACCGACAACAAAGCCTTTTCTGATGGAATGCGCGATGCGTTGACAGCAAAGTCGAAGTTCACTAATGAGCAAATGAAAGAAATTGTAACAGCAGGCCCTGCACATTTGCGGGCGGCAAAAGAGAAAAAGAAAATGGAAAACACAGCTTACCTTCAAGAGTACAAGAAGAAAGACGGTGTAAAAACAACACCATCCGGCTTGATGTATTCAATTATTAAGTCTGGTCCGACAGATGGCAAAAGCCCCACTGCAAGCGATACTGTTGAGGTCCACTACACAGGTACATTGACCAATGGCAAAAAGTTTGACTCATCAGTAGATCGCGGAAAACCTGCAACTTTCCCTGTTAATCGCGTTATTCCCGGCTGGACCGAAGTTTTACAATTGATGAAACCTGGTGATAAATGGTCGGTTGTCATTCCTCCAGAACTTGGTTACGGCGCACGCGGCGCGGGTGGCTTAATTGGTCCAAATGAAATTTTGAAATTTGATGTTGAACTTATTAAAGTCAAGTAAGGCTTAGATAAACCCATCATACAATTTGTTGAAAAGGGCTGGTGAAAATCAGCCCTTTTTTTTTACGCCTGATAACTGACAGGCATGAATTCGTAAGGTGGCTTCCACCCGTCAACGCACTCTACGCGATCCAACCATGCAACAACAAAAGCAATAAAGTTTAAAGTCACTCATTTGTTTTCTTTAAAATCTACAAAGTGCAGCACATAGGCAAAACACATCTAAAGGAAAATTACCGCACATCCATAACCGATGTAACAGCCCCTTTGATTACGCTGAAAGCTGTTGAACCTATAAAGGCGCGCTTTAAACGCGAATGGCCTTCATCAGGTACGACTATGAGTTCTTTTTTGGCCCCGGCCTTGATGATTTGTATTGCCGGCTCCCCAACCGTAGTTTTTAATGTGTCGACTTTGATACCAAGAGACTTTAACATTTCTTGTGCTTTTTTGTTTGCTTCTTTAGCGGCCTCACAGTCTTCATGGGCTTCTGCAACAGATAATAATGTAATGGGTTCACCAATTGTGTGGGCTAAAATTGCTGAGCGTTTAATTGCTTGCATACCGCGCTCGGTGCCATCATTGTAGATTAAAAAGCCTTCGTTTTCTAAACTCTCTTCGCGGGCGATCAAAACTGAGCATGGAGCCAAAGCTGTCACGCGCTGAACAACTCCAGAATCAAAAATTGACTTAAACTCGCCTCGCCAGCGCGATGGTTCGTTCATAATGATAAGGTTGTAGGGGCCATAGTGGTACTGATCCAAAATGCCAGAAGCCACGTCAGGTGCGGTCTTAAGTTTTAAGACAACAGTGCGGCCTTCTTTGGATTTAAAGAATACTTTATTGTCACCAACAGGGTCTCCCCATGCTTCGCGATGATCGTTCTCACGCTCCCAACTTTCAACATCAAGTCCTTCCTCTTTTAGAATTTTAAGACTGTGTTTTAATGCAATCAGACCGGGCAGCTCCCCGCCTGCTTCCAGAAGGTTTTGTCGTGCAACTCTGACATTAAGCCCTCCAGATGCTGCACCCTTGTCAATAGGGCGAACATACAAAACAACAATAGCACTATTGTCTTGTGGGGTTAAGCGAGCCGCAAATCGTACTGTATCAAAGGATGCTTCTGAACCATCAATACAGGCCAAAACGCGAAACCTCGAACGTCGCCGCGCGCGAATATTTGACAATGTTTTTTGGGCGGCCTGTTCTGAGCGATCAGATAATTTGGTGCGAGAAAAAATCGACATATTTTTTTACCCTCAGCTTGACAACATTGGCCAGTAAAAGAAAGAAATCAACAACAGTACAGTTGTTGACATCAATACCATACGCCAGCCAACTTTTAAGAAGTCCGTGGTTTTTAGATAGCCAGATGCATAAACGATTGTGCACGCCGGGGTTCCCACAACAGTGAGATAAGCAAAGGCTGATGAAACCGCAGTTATGAAACCGATAATGATAGGACTTTCGCCAGACACTTTTGCCAGATCCAGAACAATGGGCCCAAGCACCGCGACAGCGGCACCATTTGACATGGTGTTGGTCACGCTGGTGGTTAAAATTGAAACCGCTGCCCATAAGCCAACGCCTGAATCTGCGCCAATAGGCTCAAGGAGCGTTACGAAGTTTTCGGCAATCCAGCCTGCAGCCCCAGTGTTTTTCATTTGCACGCCAAGTGAAATTGCAGCGGCATATAGCAAAACTACGCCCCAGTTTACACCCGAGTTGACATCGTCCCACAGTACCAATCCGGCAATGAGAAAAGCTGCAGCCCCCATAATAGCGATAATACCCATGCCAAGATTAGCTGACAAGAATATCCAACTGTAAAGTACGATAACGAAAATAACGATCGCAACCCAGTCTTTTGCTTTCAGCGGCCCCTCAAGCAAAATTTGCGTGCGTAGACGCGTACAAGCTCGCGACAAATCACGATACTCAGGTTTAAACGCTGAAAATAAAATTAATGTAACGAGCGGCAATTGCAGCAAAAACATCGGATACGCATAAGTCATCCATTTCGCATAATCGATAAGATACTTTGCAGTGTCCGGGCTATTGGGGTCAAAGAAAAACTCTTTCCAATAGCCA
>JALWJW010000198.1 GCA_026996935.1 Hyphomicrobiales bacterium | reverse complement strand
GGCAATGTAATTGCTCGGCTTCGTATGCGTAAATTGATCGGGCAGGTTTGTTAGGTCTGCAACCTTATTGAAACAGGTTGCGAAATGGAGTTGGGTTATGAAGGTTTTAAAGAGTTTATTGGTTGCGACCGGTTTTTCTGTTTTAGGTGGGTTGAGTGTGGCGCAAGCGGCTGACCTGGCACCACCTGCAGCACCTGTTTCAATGAGTGAACCATCATGCTGGTATTCACGTGTTGATGTTGGTGGTGCGTTTAATTTGCGTCCGGATGTGACAGCTCCCGGTGTGGTTTTTGGTGGTAGTGGCACTGCGTCAGCATTGGACGAAAAAATCTCGCCTTTGGCATTTGTTGAAGCCGGTACAGGTTGTCAGGTCACTGATATTATGCGGGTTGAAGTCACTGGTGGTTATCGTTTTAAAACCTCGATTACTGATCCTTATGCATCGCTGAATATGGACCTGACGACATATACAGCCTTTGCAAATGTTTATTGGGATATTACAAATTACGCTGGTTTTACGCCTTATCTTGGTGGTGGTGTTGGCCTTGCTTATCATCAGATTAATGGTGTGACATTGCCAGCAACGGCAACTGGTGATGGTCGGGCCAGCTTTGCTTATAATCTGGCAGCAGGTGTTTCATATGATTTAACCGATGCAATGAAGCTTGATGTTGCATATCGCTTTAGTGATCTTGGATATGCCCGCTCAGGTGGTGCGACTCCTGTGACTGTTGATAAAATCCGTTCTCATGAGATTAAAGTTGGTCTTCGTTATACTTGGGGTGCATGGTAATTCATAACGCTTTAAGATGTGACTTGAAGAAATAATTCTTGTTAAAACAGTGGTTTAAACCTGCTTCGCTAATGCGTGGCAGGTTTTTTGTGTTTTATATGACAAAACTGTTGACGGCATTTGGTGTTTTGACTACATACCGCGGTGGGACACCTCTCCCCAACGAGAGGCTAGCATCTGTAAGGATGATCATAATGGCTAAGACCACACAACCGGCATTGCGGCCGGCTAATCCGCAATTTTCTTCTGGCCCCTGTGCAAAGATGCCCGGCTGGACTCCACAAATTCTTAAAAATGCAGTTACAGGACGTTCGCATCGCTCAGGCGTTGGCAAACAAGCCCTGCAATATGCAATTGATCTCACCCGCGAAGTTTTGCAAGTACCTGATGATTATCTCATCGGTATTGTGCCAGCATCAGATACGGGCGCTGTTGAGATGGCGCTTTGGTCACTACTTGGTGAGCGCGGAGTTGATATGCTTTCATGGGAAAGCTTTGGTGCTGGCTGGGTTGGCGATGTTAAAAACCAGCTTAAACTTGAAGACGTTCGTGCCATTACGGCCCCTTATGGTGAAATTCCAGATTTGAGTGAAGTTGATTTTGACCGTGATGTGGTGTTCACATGGAACGGCACAACATCTGGCGCACGCGTACCGAACGGTGATTGGATTGCGGCAGACCGTAAAGGTTTAACAATTTGCGATGCGACTTCTGCTGCATTTGCTCAAGACTTAGATTTTGAAAAGCTGGATGTGGTGACATATTCTTGGCAAAAAGTGCTCGGCGGTGAAGCAGCGCACGGTATGTTGATTTTGTCTCCAAGAGCAGTGGAACGGTTGGAAAACTACACACCAGCTTGGCCAATGCCTAAAATTTTCCGTCTGACCAAAGGTGGAAAATTGATCTCTGGCATCTTTAAAGGCGCAACCATCAACACTCCTTCAATGGTAGCGGTTGAAGATTATACCCAAGCACTTGAGTGGGCTAAAAAACTTGGCGGCCTTGATGCCTTGATTAAGCGGGCCGATGATAATGCCCAAGCGATCAATGCGTGGGTTGAGAAAACCGATTGGGTTGAGCATTTGGTGGCTGACCCTGCTATTCGCTCAAACACATCGGTTTGCTTGAAGTTGTCTGATGCAGCCGTTGCTGGTTTGGATGAAGAAGCCCAAGCGGCAATCCCTAAAAAAATGGTCAAACTGCTTGAAGAAGAAAACGCTGCTTATGATTTAGGTGCTTATCGCGATGCCCCTGCAGGTCTTCGGATCTGGTGTGGTGCAACGGTTGAGACATCAAACATCGAAGCGTTGACCCCTTGGCTTGATTGGGCCTTTGGCGAAGCATCAGCTTAATAATTTTACAATAATTTTCTATTCATCGTCATTCCCGCGAAAGCGGGAATCCAGAAACTAGACAATGGATCCCCGCTTTCGCGAGGATGACGCCCCAAAAAGGAGAGGCATCATGGCCCCACGCGTACTTATATCTGATAAACTTAGTGAAACCGCTGTTCAAATCTTTAAAGATCGCGGTCTTGAAGTTGATTTTTTGCCTGATCTTGGCAAAGACAAAGAAGCTCTTTTAGAAGCCATTGGTAAATATGATGGCTTGGCTATTCGTTCTGCCACCAAAGTGACTGAAAAAATCATTGCTGCTGCTGACAACCTTAAAGTGATTGGCCGCGCCGGTATCGGTGTTGATAATGTAGACATTCCTGCCGCTTCTAACCGCGGTATCATTGTGATGAATACACCGTTTGGTAACACTGTCACAACGGCTGAACATGCCATTGCGATGATGTTGGCAGTCGCTCGTCAAATTCCAATGGCCAATGAATCCACCCAAGCAGGCAAATGGGAAAAGAGCCGCTTTATGGGTGTTGAAGTTTTCAATAAAACCCTTGGCCTTATTGGTTGCGGTAATATTGGTTCAATCGTTGCCAACCGCGCGCTTGGTCTGAAAATGAAAGTGATCGCGTTTGACCCGTTCCTTTCAGAAGAACGCGCGCTTGAACTTGGTGTAGAAAAGGTTGATTTTGATACCTTGCTAAAACGCATGGATTTCTTGAGCTTGCACACACCACTTACTGATAAAACTCGTAACATTATTGATGCCAAAGCCATTAACGCGATGAAACGCGGCGTTCGCATTATCAACTGTGCCCGTGGTGGTTTGGTTGATGAGGTTGCTCTTAAAGCAGCGCTTGAAGCTGGCCATGTGGCAGGGGCTGCGTTGGATGTGTTTGAAGTTGAACCTGCAAAAGAAAACCCATTGTTTGGCATGGACAATGTGGTTTGCACACCTCACCTTGGCGCGGCAACATCTGAAGCGCAAGAAAATGTGGCTGTACAAGTGGCTGAACAAATGGCTGATTATTTAATGCTTGGTGGTGTAACCAATGCGTTGAACATGCCTTCAATTTCTGCAGAAGAAGCGCCAATCCTAAAACCGTTCATCAAATTGGTTGAACAGCTTGGTGGCTTTGCCGGTCAATTGACTAATTCTTCTCTTAAAGAAGTTACGATTGAATATTGCGGTAATGTGGCTGATATGAATATCTCTGCTTTAACTTCTGCCTTGCTTGCCGGTTTGATGAAACCATTGCTTGGTGAAGTCAATATGGTGTCTGCACCAATTATGGCTAAAGAGCGCGGTATTAAAGTGGATGAAGTGAAACAGACCAAACGCGGTGTTTATGAAAACTATATTCGCCTGATAGTTAAAACCGAAACACAAACGCGCTCTGTTGCAGGGACCGTTTATTCGGACGGTAAACCGCGTCTTATTCAGGTTAAAGGCATTAACCTTGAAGCTGAACTTGGCCCACATATGCTTTACGTCTCTAACGAAGATAAACCCGGCTTTATCGGCGCGCTTGGTGTTGTGCTCGGTGATGCGGGATTAAACATTGCGACCTTTGCTCTTGGCCGGCAGGCAGCAGGTGAAGCAGCTATTGCTCTGGTTGAAGTTGATGGTGGAGTGCCGCAAGATGTTTTAAGTAAAATTGAAGCCTTGCCACACGTGCGCCAGGCTAAAGCACTTAATTTCTGAGTTTGATTTTACACGATGTAGAAGGGCGCTTTTTAGCGCCCTTTTTTGTGTTTAAAATATCCTGCTCTAGTGGTTTTGCGAGGTGAAAAAGAAGCTTATTTTTTTATCAGGCTTACTAAATAGTTAGGATTTATCGTTGCTAAAGTGACGATTTTCGTAAAAAAATCCAATTATTTTTTTGATGGTTT
>JALWJW010000197.1 GCA_026996935.1 Hyphomicrobiales bacterium | reverse complement strand
TGCTGACGGCAGCCGCGGTGGTCAGGCTCAACTAGACGGTTTCAATGCAATCATATCGGCCCGCTCCCTCATTGGTCCCTGGAAAATGCGCGGTGAAGCAGTGTTTAATGACGAAGGTGTTACACTCGACATTAACACCGGGAAATGGCACAAAGACCAGCCATTCAAATTTGGCTTGCGTATTGCCCCCATCGATACCCGCGGCTTTGCCTATTCCTTTGACGGCCAAATGCCATCACAACCAGACAAACCCATTAAAGGCAAACTCAATATTGCCCCTGCTGGCCGCGTAACCACAGCGCAAACAGCAAAAAACGACTTTCGACCCATGGTTTTTCGCGCCGATATTGCCGCTGATTTTGACAAAATCAAATTTTCAAAGATCGAGATTGCCCCTAAAAATGCCATTGATATTCAAACCTTCATCAAAGGCGATGCCAGTGTTGAGTTAGGCTCTATTTTGCGCATCAATGCCAACCTGAAGGCGGCCCATCTGGATATTGACACTTTGCTTGGCAACAAGGGACGAAAAACCCTACGCTCTCTTAATGTTTTAACATCACTGGCAAACTATTTGAACCAATTGCCCGCCAATGTGCAACTTACATCCAACCTCGATGTTGCTACTCTGGTTGTTGCGGGGGAAAAATTTGACGGTACAAAAATAGACCTTCGAATTTTCGATAAAACCTTAAACCTGCGCAACATCTCACTCACTTTGCCAGGGCAAACCAGAACACGATTTTCCGGCAGCCTGATTGCTGGCGAGACATCGCCTCAGCTCATCGGCGATCTTGCCCTGAACGGGGTAAGTTTAAAAGCCTTTTCGCAATGGCTGTTCAAAGATCAGAAATCGACTATTGCTGAACGCTGGACAGGCTTGCAGGGGCGTTTCAAATTGATTTCAAAGATTGATTTGTCACAAGACAATTTCAGAATTAAAGACGGCAAATATGTCCTTGATGATGTAGCCGGCGAAGTCGCCTTCACTCTAAAACGTGGTGACAATGCATCGGCGCGACTGGAATTAAAAACCAAAACACTTAATTTGGATCAATACGCCCCGCAGGGATTGCTCAATTCAAGCGAGCAACGCAACCTTTCAGATACGTTCATTTCCACATACACCCAAATGGTTGCAGAACGCGACATAAGCCTGATCGCGAACATCGGTGATCTTGTTCTCAATAAAGTCAATGCCAAAGATGTCAAACTTGATTTTGACGCAACAGAAAAAGCCATTTCATTCCGTGACATCGCCTTAAAAGTCACTGGCGATGCAGATGCTAGTTTTTCCGGTGGATTGAAATTTACTGATGATGATATCAGCGGTTCCATCACAGGCGTTTTAAAAGCCCGGCACCCGGCAAAATTATTGCAATTACTTGGCGTTGAAAAACCTGGCGACACTATTCTATCAGCCATATCCCCTCTTGAATTGAAAATCACAGGCAATGCCAAAACCAACGATAAATCAACTCAGGCCGATTTCCAACTTAGCGGCAAACTCAACACATCCAATGTTTTAACAACAGGCAAATTTACCGGCACACTATCGAAATGGCGTGATGCAAGAATTCACCTGTCCGGTGAAATTTCCAGCAACAGCGCCAAATCACTACTGGCCTTATTGGACCAGAAAATTAAAACCGATACAGACTCAAACGGCCATTTTGCTATCACCGCCACAGGTACGCCAACCAAAGGTCTGGCCAGCACCGCCGATTTTGAGGCCTTTGATGTACAGTCTCAATTTTCAGGCACCCTAAAGCTCAATGACGACAAACTGCAAGCCGATGGACGTTTAGCGGTTCTATCGAAAAATACAAAAAAAATATCAACCGTACTTGGTCTGCCCCGATTACCCGATCAAACCTCAGGCCAGTCACGAGCCAGCGTTTTTACCGGTGAAGGCATTGTCAAAGCCGGCCAGACAAAAATTCAAATCACCGCCCTTCGCGGCACAGCCGCAGGCACCAGCTTTAAAGGAAAACTGTCTCTGGATTTTACCAACCAAAAACCTGCCTTTAACCTTAAAATAGCCACGGGAAAACTCTCGGTCCCTGAGTTTATCGACACTATGTTGCTGCCCAATGACGGTGCCCCCCATAGCTTGAGCACCCGCATTTCTAATCACATCCTCAATTTAGCCGACACCAACATCATCATAAAAACCGATCAGCTAAACCTTTGGCCCAATTTTTCCATCAAAAATGGCGATGTTTCATTTGCCAGTAAAGGCAAAAATGTTCAAATCTCCATTGCGGCCAAACAATCTGAAAACAGATTGTTTAACACCAACTTATCGCTCGATGTAGGCAACCAGATCACTCATGTAACTGGCTCGTTAAATAGTGCCTTCAACCTTGCAAACCTCATCACCAACAAGATTGATGACGAAGTTATTGCAGGACAACTAAACTTGTCCTCTAGCTTAAAAGCAAGCGGGCGAACTTTTGGCGGCATCCTTTCAAGCTTTGAAGGCCCCGGGCAAATAAAAATCAACAACGCCGTTCTAAAGAAAGTCTCCCCAAAGCTATTTTCAAAAAGCCTTGCCGCTGCCGAAACCGCGCAAGATGTCGAAAACCTCATCAAAACCCAACTGCGATCAGGCGATATGACACTGGGTAATATTGCAGGCAAGTTTACAGTTCAAAATGGCGTTCTTATCACCGCGCCAATTGCTATAAAAGGCGACGGTGCCAAAGGTCGTTTAAAGGCTACATATGAGATCGGCCGCAATCTGATTGACATATCCGCCCTGCTTGAGCTTGACCAGCCAGAAGGGCTGCCCCCGTTCGAGATCGCCTATGCCGGCCCACCAAAAGCCCTTACGGCCAGCAATGATTTTTCCGCCCTAAAATCTCAGCTTTCCGTTGCCACCATCAACCGCACGCTTGATAAACTCAAAGCCCTGGAAGAAGAACAACGCCGACTGATTGAAGAAGAAAAAAAACAACGCGAAGAAGCCCAAAAGAAGTATAAGGCGCAACAAGAAAAACAACGCCTGATCAGAGAAAAACAACAAGAACTTATCGCCAAAGCCCGGCAGGAAAAGCAGGCTAAAGAAAAATTACAGCAAGAAAAGCGTGCCGCCGAAGAAGCAGCTAAAAAAGCAAAACGCGCCAAGTTGCTTGAGAAAAAACGCCAGGAAAAAGCGGCCAGATTAGAAGCAAAGAAAAAACAGGAAGCCAGGAAAAAGGCTGCCCGCGAAGCTGCCCGTAAACGCGAGGCCGCCCGTAAAGAAGAAGAAAAACGCAAACAAGGTCAACGCCAAAAACAACAGCCTGTCCAGCCTTTTGAACAACCAATAGAACTGCCACCCGTACAGCAAAACCCACCAGCTCTAAAACCTTTGCCCAAAGCCATCATCATTGAACCAACACCAGAGCCACTACCAAGGGCAACACCCCTTCCCCAAAACAATGCTGATGATGGAAATCAACCATTATTCATTCCCCTTGAGCCAAAACCCATTCGCCCAACTTATGAGCCTCCAACCAGAAAACCAACCACACCAGACTGGCGTAAGAATAAAGTTTTAGAGGCACGTTAATCCGGTGTTATTGATTGCGGGTTTTCAGGTTTTCAAGCACATAAATCCGACACGCGCTCGATAGGTTTCGCCGTCCCCGGGTCTTATCAATATGTTTGATAAGTTGAGCGATTGACTGGCCCTGATGCTCAGCAATCAGTTTTATTTCCTGCCAGAATTCCTGTTCAAGCGACAAGCTCGTGCGGTGTCCGGCAATGGAAATGGAACGCTTAAGCGGCGCACCATTTTCCATTTTGTCCGCGCGATCAGTCATCTAATTTATGACCATCCAAATGTTTATCAGTTTTTAGTTTCACAACTTTATCTGCATTTTTCTGCGCGCCTGTGCGGCCAAATTTAACGCGGTTTTCTTGCGCTTTAGTTTCTTTATCCGCCCGCTTTTTTTGCTTACGGGCTTGTCGCAGATTGATGATTTTTCCAGTCATGAAATACCTTTCAAAACCTGATTTAAGAAGGCCCGACCATATCTTGCGGTCGAACAATTTCATCAAATT
>JALWJW010000196.1:2863-4070 GCA_026996935.1 Hyphomicrobiales bacterium | reverse complement strand
TGAATATGGAGACGACAGCTTTACTGCCGCTATTGGCGCTGATGCCATTCGTGAGATTTTGGCATCCCTTGATCTTGAAACACTGGCAGAGCAGTTGCGCGTTGAAATTGCCGAAGCAACAACAGAATTAAAGCCTAAAAAACTGGCTAAGCGTCTTAAGGTTGTTGAGGCCTTTATCACCTCGGGAAATAAGCCTGAGTGGATGATTATGACTGTTATTCCTGTCATTCCACCAGAGCTTCGCCCACTAGTGCCGCTTGATGGTGGTCGTTTTGCTACATCTGATCTGAACGATTTGTATCGTCGGGTGATCAACCGTAACAATCGTTTGAAACGGCTTATGGAGCTACGTGCGCCTGATATTATCATCCGCAATGAAAAGCGCATGTTGCAGGAATCTGTTGACGCTTTGTTTGACAATGGTCGTCGTGGCCGCACAATTACCGGCGCGAACAAACGTCCGCTTAAATCTCTTTCAGACATGCTTAAGGGTAAGCAAGGTCGTTTCCGTCAAAACCTGCTCGGAAAACGGGTTGATTATTCCGGCCGTTCTGTGATTGTGGTTGGACCAGAGTTGAAACTGCATCAGTGTGGTTTGCCAAAGAAAATGGCTTTGGAATTGTTCAAACCGTTCATTTATTCGCGGCTTGAAGCCAAAGGTCTTTCAACGACAGTCAAGCAAGCCAAGAAACTGGTTGAAAAGCAAAAGCCGGAAGTTTGGGATATCCTTGATGAGGTTATTCGCGAGCACCCGATCTTGCTTAACCGTGCGCCGACACTTCACAGACTTGGTATTCAAGGGTTTGAACCGGTTTTGATTGAAGGTAAAGCTCTGAACTTGCATCCGCTTGTTTGTACAGCGTTTAACGCTGACTTTGACGGTGACCAAATGGCGGTTCACGTGCCGTTGTCGCTTGAAGCACAGCTTGAGGCTCGCGTGTTGATGATGTCTACTAACAATATTTTGCACCCTGCTAATGGTCAGCCGATCATTGTGCCGTCGCAAGATATTGTGTTGGGACTTTATTACATTACCCAGAAAAAAGACAATGAACCGGGCGAGGGGATGGAGTTTGCATCAATCGCTGAGATTGAGCATGCGCTTGAAAATAATATTGTTACTTTGCATTCAAAGGTCAAAGCCCGTTTTGACTATCTTGATGATGAAGGTAATGAGATTTCGAAAGTATTTGATACGACCCCTGGT
>JALWJW010000196.1:0-2853 GCA_026996935.1 Hyphomicrobiales bacterium | reverse complement strand
ACCCCTGGTCGTCGGATGCTTGGCGAATTGCTGCCTAAGAAACCTGGTGTGAGTTTGGATCTTTGTGACAAGCTTTTGACCAAGAAAGAAATTTCTTCAATGATCGATATCGTTTATCGTCATTGCGGTCAAAAAGAGACAGTTATTTTCTGTGACCAAATTATGGGACTTGGTTTTAAACATGCGTTTAAAGCGGGAATCTCGTTTGGTAAAGAC
Organism: Hyphomicrobiales bacterium; assembly: GCA_026996935.1. Taxonomy (GTDB): domain Bacteria; phylum Pseudomonadota; class Alphaproteobacteria; order Rhizobiales; family Aestuariivirgaceae; genus JALWJW01. The sequence goes on along the minus strand of JALWJW010000196.1, from coordinate 2,637 downwards.
GATATGGAAATCCCCGATACCAAAGAGGCTTTGGTTGAAGAGACCCGCAAATTGGCAAAAGAATATGAAAGCCAGTATCAGGACGGTTTGATTACTAAAGGCGAAAAATACAACAAGGTTGTTGATGCCTGGGCTAAATGTACCGATAAAGTTGCCGATGAGATGATGGCGCGTATTTCTTCTGTTCAGATTGATGAAGAAACGGGCCGGGAAAAACCGATTAACTCGGTTTACATGATGGCCCACTCGGGGGCTCGTGGTTCTCCCCAACAAATGAAACAGCTTGCCGGTATGCGTGGTCTTATGGCTAAACCATCTGGTGAGATTATTGAAACACCGATTATTTCAAACTTTAAAGAAGGTTTGACCGTTCTTGAGTATTTCAACTCAACCCACGGGGCGCGTAAAGGCCTTGCTGATACAGCGCTAAAAACCGCGAACTCCGGGTATTTGACCCGTCGTTTGGTTGACGTTGCTCAAGATTGCATCATCACTGAACATGATTGTGGTACGGATAAACATATTACGGCGCGGCCATTGGTTGAGTCTGGTGAGGTTATTCAAACCATTGGTTCTCGGGTTCTTGGTCGTTATCCTGTCGAGGATGTTGTGCATCCTGAAACGGGCGAAGTGCTTGCCGTTGCCGGCAAAGAAATCATGGAAGATAATGTAACGGCCATTCATGCTGCAAATATCCAAGAGATTAAAATGCGGTCGGTTCTTACATGTGAAACCAAGCAGGGTGTTTGTGGCAAGTGCTATGGGCGTGACCTTGCGCGTGGTACACCGGTCAACCTTGGTGAAGCTGTTGGTGTTATTGCAGCGCAATCGATTGGTGAGCCTGGTACACAACTAACAATGCGGACTTTCCACATTGGTGGTACAGCCCAAGTGCTCGATGATTCATACATTGAATCTAATTTTGAAGGCATCGCCAAGTTTAAAAACCCTAACATTTTGAAAAACTCTGATGGTGTTTCAATTGTTGCCGGTCGTAACGTGTCTCTTATCATTGATGATGGTAAGGGCAATGAGCGTGCGGTTCATAAACTTCAACATGGTACACGTTTGTATGTTGCAGAAGGAGATGAAGTTAAGCGTGGTATGCGCCTGGCGGACTGGGACCCTTATATGCGTCCTGTTCTTTCTGAAGGTTCTGGTACGGTTGAATTTGAAGACATCGTTGAAGGTGTTTCTGTTCGTGAGGTTACCGAGGAAGCAACTGGTATTACCAACCGGGTTGTGGTTGATTGGCGTTCGTCTCCTCGTGGTGCAGATTTGAAACCTGCTATTGTCGTTAAAGATAAAAATGGTGATGTGGTTAAAATCAAACGCGGTGGCGAGGCTCGTTATCTGCTTTCAGTGGATGCTATTTTATCTGTTGAACCAGGTGCGAAAATTAAAGCCGGTGATATTTTAGCGCGTATTCCGCTTGAAAGTGCGAAAACACGCGACATTACAGGTGGTCTTCCACGGGTTGCTGAATTGTTTGAAGCTCGCAAGCCTAAAGACAATGCAGTTATTGCTGAAATTTCAGGAACGATTGAATTTGGTCGCGATTATAAGAATAAACGCCGGATTTCTATTATTCCTGAGGACGATACATTGGAACCAGCGGTTTACCTCATTCCAAAAGGAAAACATTTGCCTGTTCAAGAAGGTGACTTCATTGAGAAAGGCGAATATATTCTGGACGGAAATCCGGCACCACACGACATTCTTGCAATTAAGGGTGTTGAAGAGCTGGCTATTTATCTGGTGAATGAGGTTCAAGAGGTTTATCGCCTGCAAGGCGTGGGCATCAATGACAAGCACATCGAAGTGATTGTTCGTCAGATGTTGCAGAAAGTTGAGATTACTGACCCGGGTGGTACGTCACTGCTAAAAGGTGAGCAACTTGATGCGAAAGACGTTATGGAAATTAATGAAAAAGCGATTGAAGAAAAGCGTGAGCCTGCAGAACATGTTCCTGTTTTGCTTGGTATTACGAAAGCCAGTCTTCAAACTAAAAGCTTTATTTCAGCAGCGTCATTCCAAGAGACAACACGAGTGCTTACAGAGGCGGCTGTTGCCGGTAAAGTTGATACGCTTGAAGGCCTTAAAGAGAATGTTATTGTTGGTCGTCTTATTCCTGCGGGAACGGGCGCAATGCTTACACGCTTTAAAGAAGTTGCCGATAAGCGCGATGGTCTTATTCTTGAAGAACAAGCCAAACTTGATGCTGCAAATGCTCCGAAAGAAGAGGCAATCGAGCCTGGAGAGGCTGCAACTGAATAGATTTTTTGTTTAGTTGAACATGAATTGAAAGCCCGCATTTGTTTGCGGGCTTTTTTTATGTGTTTTGCTGTTTGCAAGAAGTCAACATTGAGGTTGAACAAGGGTCGTTTTCTTTACTGGCAATTGAACGACCTTGTTTATTATATCCAGCAAGTAAATGCTTGAATCCATTTAAACGCGATAAGCGTTAGGTAAAGATTGCGTCTTGGTTTTACTTTTGGTAAGACTTTGGTAAGAATTCCGTTAAGGATTAAGCCGTGCTTGTATGGCTGGCCTTTTTGAGTGGGTGGTTTTCATGCAAAAACGGCTAAAACGCGTCGCTACCTTAATTTTACTAAGCGCATTTGTTTCGCTTGTGGG
>JALWJW010000195.1 GCA_026996935.1 Hyphomicrobiales bacterium | reverse complement strand
CCCATCTGATCTATCGTGGTGATTTAATTTTACGCGGCTTTGATGAAGACCTTCGAAAAGGTGTTCAAGGTGAGATGATTAAAAAAGGCATTAATGTCATGACCAATGCCAATGTTTGCGGCATTGAGGAACATATAGGCGATCACAGTACAACCCACACGGTTGACATTACGGGCGGAGATAACCTTGATGTTGAGCTGGTGATGTATGCCACGGGCCGCGTGCCGCATACGTTCGGACTTGGTTTAGAAAAAGCCGGGGTTAATCTTGATGGCTCTGGCGCAATTAAAGTCGATGGCTTTTCACGAACCAATATCGAGAATATTTATGCCGTTGGTGATGTGACCAACCGCGCCCAGCTTACCCCTGTTGCCATTCGTGAGGGTCATGCCTTTGCTGATACTGTTTATGGCGGCAAAAGTGTGCGTGTCGATCATTCACAAATCCCGACCGCTGTGTTCTCACAACCCGAAATGGGTACGGTTGGTTTAACCGAAGAAGAGGCGCGTGAAAAGTTTGACGAGATTGATATCTACAAATCAACTTTTAATCCGATGAAAAACGCGCTTTCGGGGTCAGATGAAAAAATGATGATGAAAATCATTGTCGATGCCAAAACAGATGTGGTTTTGGGTTGTCATATCATGGGGCCGGACAGTGGTGAGATGGCGCAACTGCTTGGCATCTCAATAAAAATGGGGGCCACTAAAGCCGACTTTGATGCGACGATGGCCGTGCATCCGACAGCAGCAGAAGAACTTGTGACCATGCGGACGAAATTCACCAGCTAAAGCATGTCACATTTTTTATGATCCAACCGGCTCGTTTTAAGACGAGGTTGGGCCAGTTATCAGTCTCAATCTTTGGGAATAACCATCGGGAAATTTAAACTTTGCCACGCCATCATACCGCCGGCCAGATGACGGACGTTTGTGTAGCCTGCCGCTTTTAGTAAACGCACAGCACCGATAGATCGGCGGGCTGAGCGACAGATGGCAACGATCGGTTGATCCTTATCGAAAGTCAAAGCATTGACCTGACGTGGCAATAAATTGACTGGCACCAGTACTGAGTTTTTAATAGCGCCCTGTTTCCATTCACTCATGGTGCGCACGTCTAGCAGATTTGGGCGGTTACGGGTTTTGGCCAGTTCAACTTGCAGCTCTTTTGGCGATACTTCAGGCACGCTGCCAAATGGTAGCCACCAAAAACGATCTGTTAAAAAACCCATCAATCAAACTCCGAATAAAAAAGCGCTGAACATATATTCAGCGCCTTCCTAGCAAAGTTCATTGCTTATTGCATTAGGTGATTTTGTCACAAACCACTTTTGTTTTATCCTGCCGTCAATGGAGCAATGCGAATTTCAACACGGCGATTTTGACTGCGACCCTGCCTTGTCTGATTAGAGGCAATTGGATTGCTTTCTCCAAACCCCTGCATAGACAAGCGGCGCGGGTCAACCTTGCGACTGGCCAGATATTCTGCCACAGAACGGGCACGGCGGCGTGATAGGTCCAGGTTCGACTCCTCTGAACCAACACTGTCTGTAAACCCGTCAACATCAACAATAGTACGGTTAAATTCAGCCAGTACAAGAGCCACAGAATTAAGCACTTCGTAAAATTGGGGTTTAATCGTGGCCTTACCCGTATCAAATGTTACATTGCCTGGCATATTCAAAATAATCTGTTGGCCATTGCGGGTGACGCTAACACCGGAAGCGCGCAAGCGATCACGCAATTTAGCTTCCTGATTATCCATATAAATCCCGATTCCAGTTCCAGTTAAAGCCCCAACCCCAGCGCCAATTAATGCGGCAGTACGGGTTTTGGCACTTGTCGTTTCACCAATAACAGCCCCAACCCCAGCGCCAACAGCCGAACCAATTATTCCACCAACAGCAGCCTTGGATAATTCAGTTTGGCCAGTATACGGGTTGGTGGTACAGGCTGTAAGCAGCATTACTGATGTAATCGCTAAAAGTGATGTTTTATATGTATTGGCCATGAGTTTATTCCCTTGCAGTATGGACAGGCTTTGAAACATTTACCTGCAATCAATTTGCGTGATGTCATCACAAACCATTGCGGCAAAAACAAGAAAATCCAGCTAAAAAATATTTTAAGCTCCGCTTTCACGCACGAGCACGCGCAGGACCTGACGCCAGATACGTGAGGCAATGCTCTCCGGCACGCCTTGCACCTGTACGACACCACGAGAAATTTTTGACATATCTTGCGGTGTGCCATTAAAATCCATGGTAATTTTATATGTTGCACTTACCGGCAAAAGTTCACCTTTGGGGCCACGCCGCGTTGAAACTTTTCCGCCAAAATCAGAAGCCAGAGGAACGATGTCAATTGCCGAAGAGCTGGCTTGAGAAATGTCTGAAATTGAAACTCTGGCCGTTTTGACAAGGAAATCATCAGGAATGAACTTTCCATGGTCACCGGCTTTGATGCGCCACAAATCTCGTTGGTTTACATAACCTTTTACCACAAACTTTTCATCTGCAATGATGGTTGCCAAACGCGTTGTGGCTTTTATCCAGCGGTCTTTATGCAAATTTTTGTTGAGGTCTTTTATGACACCGGAAAAAGGCGCACGAATTTTCAGGCGTACCTGCTCATCTTCAAACCCACGCTGCTTTGAATAAAGAGCAGCCAATTGCTGACGCAATGGAATAAGACGAGATTTATCAACCCGATCAGCGTTAGCGCGCGATAAACGGGCAAGAGCCTGGTCAATTTTGATTTTATTGAGTTTTATTTTCTGATCCAAGGCCGGCGCCTTAAGCTGGAACAACAAATCACCCTTTGCAACATGTTGGCCATTGGCGACATTCATTTTGACAAGCTTAGCCGACTGACCAGGAAACAAGCGCTCATAGTGAGCTGGTTCGATAATGGCAGGCACATCAACACGGCCGGAAACGGGTAGAATAACTAGTGCGCCCAGCCCACCCAATATAAAACACGAAACATAAACACGTGGACGCTTGAAGATTTGTTTAGCCATAGCTGGCCACTCCTTAATCTCATTCCATATAGGGCGAATGATGAACCAAATAATTTCAACAATAAACAAGAATACGCCGAGCGCTTTAAAAGCAAATGTGTAAACCAGCAAGGCAATACCCAAGAACAGGAAGAACCGATAAACCCAGGTGGCCCAGGCATAATAAGATAAAAATGTTGCCATTTTTGCAGGCAGTAATTCCGGCGGCTTTACTTTTAATCCAAACAGCCATTCGCGCAATTTCCAGCGGCCAAAAGCAAAACTGCGTGATTGAAGGTTACTAATACCCAGCGCATCGGTCATTAAATAATAGCCATCAAAGCGCATGAGCGGATTTAAATTGATGGCAAGGCTCATAATCCAACTGATGGTTGCCACAACAAATGCAATACTTTTTAATCCGCCCTCTGGCAAAAACGCCCATGAAAAGGTCGCAATGGAAGCCAATGATAATTCCACCAATAACCCTGCCGCACCAATAAGCAACCGCTGGCGACGTGAGCGCAGTTTCCAGGCATCGGTGACATCGGTATAAAGCACGGGAAACATCATCATAAATGCAACGCCCATGGTGGGAACGCGACAACCGAAGCGCACGGCCATAAATGCATGGCCTAATTCGTGCAATACCTTGATAAAGAAAAGGGCGATGGCATAAGTTATTGCCCCTTCGAATGAAAAGAAATCGGCAAAAGTTGAGGTAAACTCATCCCATTGACGAGAAACCAGATAGAGACCTGAAACCGCAATGACCACCATGATCCATGCCATGGTTTGCGTAAACAGAAAGGACACGTAAGGAAAGGCCGCTTTAAGAAAAGCACTTGGCCGCACCAGAGGAAAGCGAATAAACAGGTAATTGTGCAAAAGCCACGAGAACGGTGAGACTCGCTTTGCTTCAAGTCGATCATTAAACCTTCGCCACTCTCCCCCTTCAGGTTCAACGGAAAGATTATTGGTATGAATAAATTGGGAAATGGCCATAATGGAAGAGCGCGACAGCACCCTGCCCTGCTCAGCCATTGCCGCATTGATTAAATCGACCGCATTATCA
>JALWJW010000194.1 GCA_026996935.1 Hyphomicrobiales bacterium | reverse complement strand
TTCGCCCGATAAAATTGCCACCGCAATTGATAGTAGTGTCAAACACCTTAAAAGAGATATCGAAGTGCCACTTAATATGGACGGTGCCGCTCAATCTGTACAAATATTATTGAATTGCCTTTAACAACGTAAATAAAAGGTAAATTTTTTATTGAGATATTAACCTAGATTTTTAACTCGATCTGCATTTTTGTGCTTTATATTGTGCTCAAATTTGGAGAGAGTCAGTAAAATGTGGCAATTGTTTAAAAAGTTTTTTAACAATCAGTCTGGAAATATAGCCTTGTCTTTTGCCCTGGCAAGCGTTGCGCTTGTTGGTGTCGGCGGCGGAGTGCTTGATTATGCAGCGCAATCTTCAAGCAAAAGCCAGATGCAAGGTGTTGCCGATGCGGCTGTTCTGGTTGCGGCAAACGAGTTGAAATTATCAGGTTCAAAAGCCTCTCAGGCAACAACCATTGGCAGTGTAGCCAAAAATTATGTCAAGAAAAATATTGATAAAAATATCAGGAACGTTAGCGTATTAGTTGGTGTTTCTGTTGAAACTGGCCATGTGAATGTTAAAGTTTCAGGTTATGTAGAGTCATCATTTTTTGCTTTATTAGGGATAAACCCGATACAAAAAATTAGCGCAAATGCCAGTGCCAAAATTTTGGGTGGCTTGCCTTTGTGCGTTTTAGCTTTGGAACAATCAGAGAAAAGAGCAATATCTGCAACATCAACCGCTCAATTAAGTGCCGCTGGTTGCTCGGTCCATGCGAACTCTTTGTCAACGAACGCGATTGAAGTGTGGGGGAATGCCAAATTAAAAACAGGATTGACCTGTTCTAGTGGTGGTTTTGCTGGCGGACAAACCAATTTTATCCCGTCTGTAATCTCAGATTGCCCGCCGGTCTCTGACCCGCTGGCCTCTCGCCCCGATTATGCATCAGGCGGTTGCAACTATATGAATAAAAGCTATTCGTCCGGTAAGCACACAATATGGCCTGGAGTATATTGTGGCGGTTTAAAAATAACCGCGCATGCGGAAGTAGAGTATAGCCCGGGTGTCTATGTGATGAAAAATGGCAAGTTCGAGGTCTCAGGGAAAGCTGAAGCCGAAGGAGAACACGATGGCTTTTATTTTACTGGTTTGAACTCATTTTTTGGATTTCATGCTCAGGCAGAAGTGGAATTTTCAGCTCCTGCTACCGGTGATCTGGCTGGTATGTTGTTTTTTGAGGACCCAAATCAAACGCAATCATATATCAATTCAATTACCAGTGCAAAAATCAAATCACTGGTTGGTACAATCTATTTACCCAAGAGTGAATTGCAGGTCAGTGTGAACGGCGCAGGATCAGGTGATGTTGCTCAAGAATCTGCCTTTACAGTGATAGTTGCCCGCCAAATTACTCTAAGCGGCAAGAGCAGACTTGTATTGAATACAGACTTTGCTGCAACAGATGTTCCCGTGCCGGAAAGCATTTCTCGTTTGTCCGGGCAGATTGTTTTAACGAAATAACTTATCGTGAACATCTTTAATTAAATCTCGCAATATCAGCCTAACTTTCGTATGGTCAAGAAAATAGAATTTTGGCACATCGAGGTTGACGTTGACAGACCAGCACAAAGACGATGATAGGTCGCTTCCAGAGAGCATTTTTAAATTCGCCTGGAAATACACAAGGCGCCAACAGCTATGGGTTTTAGCTGTAGTGCTGCTTTCCATGCCAACCTATTTTTTGGCACTTGATATTCCAAAACGCATTGTAAACGGTCCAATTCAGGGCCGGGGGTTCCCAACAGAAGAATCAACGCAAACCTTTTTAAGAATAGCTTTTGAGCTGCCTGACTGGATGGGAAATTGGGGAACCATTCAATTATTTCCCGGTCTCACGCTTGATCGCGTTGATTCATTGTTTGCCCTTTCAACAACGTTTCTTTTGTTGGTTATTATCAACGGCTTATTTAAGTTTTACATCAATCTGTACAAGGGCAGGTTGGGCGAAAGAATGCTCCGTCGCCTGCGTTTTGAGTTGATTGACCGGGTTCTAAGGTTTCCGATTTCTCATTTTAAACGGGTGAAACAATCTGAAGTTGCCAGCATGGTCAAAGATGAGGTTGAACCTGTTGGCGGGTTTATTGGTGATGCATTTGTAACCCCTGTATTGCTCGGTGGCCAGGCCATCACAGCAATGGCCTTTATCATGTTGCAGAGCTTCTGGCTGGGGCTTATTGCAGGTGGTATTGTTGCCGTTCAAGCGATTGTTATTCCCAGATTGCGTCGTCGCCTTATTGAGCTTGGTCGCCAACGCCAGCTTACGGCACGCAAAATGTCAGGCCGGGTTGGTGAACTGGTTGATGGCATAACCGCTGTCCATGTCAATGACACATCAAATTATGAACGCGCTGACTTTTCTGACCGGTTGGGTAAAATCTATTTCATTCGCTATGAATTGTTTAAACGCAAATTTTTTGTCAAGTTTCTAAATAATTTTCTGGCTCAGGTAACACCGTTCGTTTTCTATCTGTTAGGCGGTTATTTCGCTTTGATTGGCAAGATTGATATTGGACAGTTGGTTGCCGTTATCGCGGCGTACAAAGATCTTCCTGGACCCATCAAAGATTTGATTAACTGGGATCAGCAGCGCTTGGATGTGCAGGTGAAATATACCCAGGTAACAGAACAGTTTTATTCAGACGGTATGATTGACCGGCAATTACAGCAGGCAACACTTGAGCCAATTGAAAAAATAAAAGATGGTTTTCAACTGTCCGGATTATCTATTTCAGATGAAACCGGCACCAAACTTATTGAGAATATCAATACCAAATTCAATCTTGGCGAGCGCATCGCTGTCGTGGGGGGATTGAATTCCGGTGGTGAGACATTAGGGGATGCAATTGGTCGTTTATTGCCTCAAACGCTTGGTAAAATACAGTTGGATCACGTCGATCTTGATGAGTTGCCGGAAGCAAAAACTGGCCGCCGTGTTGGTTTTGTACCAAGTGAGATTTCGCTGTTTTTCGGAACTTTTGGCGACAACTTGCTCTATGGCTTAAAGAATGCCCCGCAAACCAAAAAACAGTATGACGGGGAAGAAAAGAAAACCTTTGAGTTAGCCCAGAAAGAAAGCCGCGAAACCGGAAACAGCTTGCTTGACATTAATGATGACTGGATAAATTACTCTGCCGCCGGGGTAAAAGACTATGATGAGCTAATTTATAAAATCATGGAAGTGCTGAAAAAAGTTGGCTTGTCTTCCGATGTAATGAATTTTGGTTTGCGTGGTACTGTTGACCCGATTGAACACCCGGATCTGGCCGCAAAAATACTGGCAGCGCGCAAAGCCCTCAAAAGTCGATTGACCGACAAAAAATACCAAACCATGGTTGAGTTCTTTGATCCATCAACATACACAACTCAGGCAACAATTGCCGAAAACATCCTGTTTGGAACCTCAATAGATGATGCGCTTGAGGGACGAAAATTTTATGCAAGTGAATATTTGCATAAAGTTATTGCTGCACACAATATGCACAAGCCCATGTATGAAATGGGCATCGAAATGGCCACAACCGCGATTGAATTGTTTGCCGATTTAGACCCCGGGCACCCGTTCTTTGAGCAATTAAGTTTCATGTCGGCCGAAGAAATGCCCGAGTATCAGGTGGCGCTGAACCGTCTTAAAGGTGTTGATTATGAGGATGTAGACAGCCAGGATCAGCAAATGTTTATCCGTCTGACATTTGATTATATTGAACCGCGTCACAGATTGGGTTTGCTCAATGATGAACGCCGTGCCAAATTGCTCGAAGTGCGACACGATTTTGCTAAAAATCTACCCGATGATCTTAAAGGTAAAATTGAGTTTTATGATCCCGAAACATATAACGGGGCATCTTCGGTTCAGGATAATATTCTGTTTGGCCGTATCGCTTATGGTGTAGCTCAAGGTGAAGAAACCATTTTGAGTATGCTGCGCAATATTCTTGAAGAGCACGCATTATATGATGAAATCTTCAGCGTTGGCTTAAGGTATGATGTTGGTTCTGGTGGTAAAAGACTATCCTCGGCCCAGCGGCAGAAACTTGGCCTTG
>JALWJW010000193.1 GCA_026996935.1 Hyphomicrobiales bacterium | reverse complement strand
GTGCATTATGTAACGGCTGAACTTGATTCTGGTCCCATTATCATGCAGGCAAAAGTGCCCGTGCTAGACGGTGATACGGCCGATGATCTGGCCGCACGTATTTTGGTGCAAGAGCATCGCATTTTCCCGCTTAGCCTTGAAATTGCGGCAAAGGCCATTGCTGATAAAAGCTGCTAATTTTTAGGCTTTTCCTGAATTGATAAAATAAATGCCAAGAGATCATTTGATTGTTCGGGGCTGATATTCCACGGCGGCATTGGTGCATGGCCCATTGATAGCGCCACTTCAAGTTGCTCTTGTAAGCCTTCTTGCGACAAGCGGTTGACCAATGTGCGGAACGGGGGTGCCGCTTTATTGGGGCTTTTACCGCTGGCTGATAAATTATGACAGCGCGAACAGGTCAAAGCGGCTAAATCGTGCCCGCGCATGGCGCTGGTTCTGCTATCAACACTACCCTGCCAGAAAATACCGACCGCAAAACCGATAATCGCGGCCAGCACGATGCTTATTAAAACAATTGGTAAACGGCTAAAATCTATCATGAACGCAGCTTAACATTGCTGAGATCGGGTTCACTTGATTGAGGTCAACCAGAATCACGGGCTGACATATAGTCTCCATACTTTTCGGTTTCTCCCTTCCACCAGCGATGGAACAATGCATCGCGGCGTTGTGGGATTTTCTCATCACTAACAGTAAGCAAGGCAATGCGATCAACGCGAAAATGTCTAAAATCCTGTCGCAGCTCACAAAAAGAAACCATCATCCGCACGCCTTGATTATAGCCAATCGCAATGGGCCATACGGTGCGCTTGCTTGGTTTGTCATCAGCATCGCTATATTCAATTGCTAATTTGTGGCGGCTGCGAATGGCATTTCGAATGATGCCAACATCAACTTTATCAACCACCTGGTTGCCGAAATTTGGGGCATACAATGGGGCATCAAGCAAAACAGGGCGCAAATCATCTGGCACGACGGAGGCTATTTTGGCTATCGCGTCATTAGCTGAACGTGCAAGGGCCGTATCACCACTTGATGAAACCAGACGCGCACCAAGCATTAAGGCTTCCAGTTCATCGGCGTTAAACATCAAGGGCGGTAAGTCATAGCCATCATCCATGATATAACCAATACCCGCCTCCCCGCGAATAGGCACGCCATTGGCCGTAAGCGAGGCGATGTCACGATAAACCGTGCGCACGGTGACTTCCAGCTCTTGCGAGATGGTGGCCGCCGTTACCGGCCCGCGTTTACGGCGGAACAGTTGAATAATCTGTAATAGTCTATCTGCCCGTCTCATAATGGCTTTCAGTTTAATCCTTTCGGTTAGTTTCGCCTCATTCATTTTGATTTAATCAAGCCTAGCAGACTACTGCTGACACCATGCTGTCAGTAGCGTGTCAGTATAAGCGCTGTAAATCAAACACAAAAAGGATTTTCGGTATGATTACTTTGTATAAATTTGGCCCGTTTTTTGGTCTGCCCGATGCCAGCCCGTTTTGCTTTAAAGCTGAGATGTTGTTGAAAATTGCCGGGCTTGACTACGAAAATGACACCAAGAGCTTCACCAAAGCGCCAAAGGGTAAGCAACCATTTCTTAAAGATGATGGTGAAATTATTGCCGATTCCACCTTCATTCGCATCCACATTGAGCAAAAATACGGATTTGATTTTGATGCGGGTTTGAGTACCTATGAAGCGGGCGTTGCATGGTCAGTGGATAAAATGCTCGAAGATCATCTGTATTGGGTTTTAATCAATGATCGCTGGGTCAATGATGAGAACTTCAATAATGGTCCACGGTCCTTTTTTGATGCGGCCCCTGCTCTTGTTCGCCCGATTATTGTGAAAATGGTTCGTGGCAAGGTGATAAAAGGTACAAAAGCCCACGGCATGGGCCGCCATAGCAATGAAGAAATCCACCAATTGGCAAAACGGGCCATTGATGCACTGGCTGCTATTTTGGGTGATAAAAAATATTTTATGGGTGATGCTGTTTGCGGCGTTGATGCAACCGCTTATGCATGGTTGGCAACCTTATCCAACAAGCATTTCAATACGCCAGTGATCGCCATGATTGACGGGCATAAAAACCTGGCAGATTATCGTGATCGTATGAAGGCGCAATATTTTCCTGATCTGTAATCAGTAATTTCAGATCGTTGATGCTACGACATAAACAGGAACGGCGGTGGCAAACATTAATGCCATTGCCATAAGGAAAAGACGTTTTCTTATAAGAGCGAGAGCCATATCGGTATCTCCTTATTATTTTGCAGGGAACAGAAAACGCAACAAACTTTGAACTTGTCTTATGTATAGCTCAAGCGACATGACTCAAACCTGATTGTCTCGTTCATCTCGCGTTCATGTTCGCAGACTTTATAAAACCAGTATTTTTTCAAGGGCCAACTAATGGCAGATTTCAAAACTCCAACAATTCCAGCAAACGTGAAACAGGTAGTCGATGGGTTTAGTCCACAAGCGCAAAAGATGTTCCAACAGGTTCGCGAAATCATTTATTCAGTTGCCGGCCAAACCGATGGGGTTGGCCGATTAGAAGAAACCCTGAAATGGGGTGAGCCGTCTTATCTTACCAGCGCTACAAAAAGCGGCACAACAGTTCGCGTGTGTATGCCAAAAAACCAGCCTGACAAAATAGGGGTTTATGTCAACTGTAAGACGACGCTGATTGATACCTATCGAGAGCTTTATGGCGATGAGTTGGACCTTGTTGGCACTCGGGCGATTATGTTGTCGGCGGAACAGCCATTGCCAGTTGAACCGTTAAAACATGCGATTGCTCTGGCGCTTACTTATCATAAATCTAAAAAATAAACACGGCGCAATTCATTACGCCCTGGTTTTTACGATAGCAAGGTGGAAGCCATAACGGCAACGGGTGCCAGTGAGGCCAACAGCAAAACAACAGCCATAGCAATAAATTTCAACTTGGTTTTTCGTGTGTAAGATAAATCCATGAGATAGTAATGACTCGATTCTATCTGAATGAAAATGATTCTTTTCAACGGCTTACAGATTTCACTTCACAAGCTGATTCAAGTAGATGCTTGCAAAACGTTTACATTTTATCTATAAATTATAAATGTAATTTTACAGGCTAAATTACGCACTAATTTATCTAGGGAGAAATCAATGAATCAATTCGTTAAACTTGCGACCGCTGCGGCCTTTACCGTCAGCCTATCAACTGCTGCTTTTGCGACCACATGGGAAATGCCAACCCCTTATCCTGATGCTACTTTTCACACGGTAAACATTAAAGAGTTTGCCAGCGATGTGGATAAAGCCACGGGCGGCAAGTTGAAGATCAATGTTCACAGTGCCGGTTCATTGTTTAAACACAAGCAAATCAAGAATGCGGTTCGTGGTGGACAAGCACCGATTGGTGAATTTTTCATGGGGCTATTAGCTAATGAAAACCCTGTCTATGCGATGGACACCCTTCCCTTCCTTGCCTCTGATTATCCATCAGCCGAAAAGCTGTGGAAAGTCACACGGCCAACCATTGATAAAGCAATGGCGGCCCAAGGCCTGATGGTTTTGTTTTCCGTGCCTTGGCCTCCTCAAGGGATTTATGCCAAAAAAGAAATCAAAACAGCGACCGATATGAAGGGCTTAAAATTCCGCGCTTATAATGCTTCAACCACACGCCTTGCAGAATTGGCTGGCGCTGTGCCGACACAAATCGAAGTCGCAGACCTGCCACAAGCGTTTGCAACAGGCCGTGTTGATGCGATGATTACTTCACCTTCAACCGGTGTGAGCACAAAAGCATGGGACTTCCTTTCATACTTCCATCACACACAGGCATGGATCCCTAAAAACGTTGTCGTTGTGAACAAAGCAGCTTTTATGGCGCTTGATGATGCAACCCGTGAAGCTGTAAAAAAAGCGGCAATGGCGGCTGAAAAACGTGGTTGGGAAATGAGTAAAGCTGAAACCGACAGCAAAATCGCGATCATGAAAGAAAACGGCATTAAAATCATCACCCCAAGCCCAGAGCTTTTGGCATCTCTAAAAGCAATTGGTGCCACCATGTCTGCAGAATGGGCGAAAAAAGCAGGTGCGGAAGGTGCTGATCTTTTGGCTGCTTATAAAAAATAAAGTTATGCTGGTTCATTGCTAACATAGTTCAACCGCCATCCTGTCTATTTATGGATGGCGGTTTTTTATTTTAAAACTTTAAAAGGGTATGAAGGTTCAATGCGGAAATTTTTAGATCGCCTGTACAAAACCAGCGGCGTTATTGCTGCACTGTTTTTGATGGGTATTTGTGTTGTCGTCTCATTGCAGGTGCTTTCCACCATTTTAGACAATGCCCTAAAAGCAATGGGCAAAGAGGCCCTTGGGCTGACCATTCCCTCTTATGGCGAAATCACCGGTTTCTTTCTGGTTGCCGCGTCTTTTCTTGCTCTTGCCTATACGTTGCGTGCTGGCGGGCATGTGCGGGTGAATTTATTTATCTCTATGCTTGGCACAAGACCACGGCGGCGCATTGAATTATTCAATGTCACCTTTGCCATTATACTGGCTGGTATGTTGACGTGGTTTACGGCCAGAATGGTTTATGATGCATGGCGCTTTAACGACTTGACATCAGGCGCCCTGGTGATTGCCGAATGGATCCCTAAAACCCCGATGGTTATTGGTTCTGCTATTTTGCTGATTGCCCTCATTGATGAATTTTTCACCATCCTTTCCGGCAAAGCCCCCGTATATGCCAAAGGTGATGATGGCGAATTGAACTTGAGCGAATAGGATAACATATTATGGATCAAGTTTATGTCATTACATTTTTGGTTTTTGTCCTGCTGGCCTTTTTGGGCGCGGGCATGTGGGTGGCTATGTCTTTGCTCGGCGTTGGTATGCTGGCGATGGCTATGTTTACCTCAGCACCATTTGGCTCCATTCTGGCAACCTCGGTTTGGGGGGCAAGCAACTCATGGGCTTTGGCAGCGCTACCGATGTTTATCTGGATGGGCGAAATTTTGTTTCGAACCCGCTTATCAAAAGATATGTTTGTCGCGCTTTCCCCATGGATGAACCACATTCCGGGGCGTTTGCTTCATGTGAATGTGTTGGGTTGTGGAATATTTGCCGCCGTCTCAGGTTCATCGGCGGCAACGGCGGCAACAATCGGTAAGATGGCCATTCCTGAACTAGAAAAACGCGGCTATGACAAAACCCTTATCCTGGGCACTTTAGCCGGTTCTGGCACCTTAGGATTACTTATTCCGCCGTCGATCATTCTTATTGTTTATGGGGTAGCGATTGAAGAATCAATTTCGCGTCTATTTATTGCAGGCGTTCTACCCGGCTTGGTATTGGTCTTATTGTTCATGGGTTATATCGCTATTTGGGCGTTGCTTAATCCCAAGAAAATGCCCGCTGCTGAGGCCCGTGTGCCTTATATGGAGCGGATAAAACGCTCAACCGCACTCATCCCTATTGTCTTGCTGATTACCGGTGTCATTGGTTCAATTTATAAAGGTTGGGCCTCTCCCACTGATGCGGCGGCCATTGGTGTGGTATTGGCGTTGTTTTTATCATGGATTACGGGCAGTTTGAGCAAAGACAGCTTTGTCGCCTCATTAATGGGGGCAACGCGTACCTCTTGCATGATCGCATTTATTCTCGCTGGTGCTGCCTTTTTAACCGTGGCTATGGGCTATACGGGAATTCCGCGCAAACTGGCCGAGATCATTGCGATATTTGAATTCACCCAGACTGAGTTACTCATTGTCTTGACTTTATTTTTTATTATTTTGGGTTGTTTTCTTGATGGCATATCAGTTGTCGTGCTCACCGTAGCGGTTATCCAACCGATCATTCAACAAGCTGGCATTGACCAATTGTGGTTCGGTATTTTTATTGTGCTTGTGGTTGAAATGGCGCAGATCACCCCACCTGTCGGGTTTAATCTGTTTGTTATTCAAGGTTTAACAGGTGAAAACATCCTTACTGTTGCAAAAGCTGCCCTGCCGTTCTTTTTCTTATTGTTGGCCGGTGTGGTTATTATTACGGTGTTCCCTGAGCTGGTGACCTGGCTACCCGCTAAAATGACGGCGAGATAAGCAGGGCTAAAGCAAGTCATCTTTTTATGATTTATCCGGCAAGAACGAACGATTTTGATCCAGGCCTGCCTCATAGCGGCAATTGAAATCTTGAAATTCTTTAAATAGGCACGCGTTAAACAAGAAAAAGGCCCGCTCAATAAATGAACAGGCCTTTTTCTGTGTGTTGTCTATCGAGTATTTAAGGAATCAATTCAAAACAGTTAGAATTTCTTCAGGATCGAGTGGTTTAGGTAAAACGCCTAAAGCGCCTTCTTCCAAAGCACGATCAACAAGGTCACCTGTTGAAAAACCGGTCATAAAATATACTTTTGCATCTGGTGTTTGTTTACGAATTTCATAGAAACTATCGACACCATTAATGTCTGGCATCATGATGTCCATGAATGCTAAATCGAATTTTTTCTCGTTAAATGCCGCAATCGCCGAAGTGCCATTATAGGCCACGGTGACTTCATGATCTTCCATTTCAAATAGTTCAGCCAGTGAATCGGCTGCATCTGTATCGTCGTCAACAACGAGTATTTGCATTGCATGTTCCATCGGTATTGCCCTTATAAATTGCAGTGTACGGAGTAATACACTTACATTCACTTTGTCGCATCTCGACATTAACAAGGCCTTAACAGAATCATTAAAAAGAATCCGTATACGTTGTTTTTTTGCTATCTAATTTTCTCATAGTTAATTAGTAAAATTTTACGATCACCAAAAATTTAAACGATGCGACTGTAAGCGTATTGTTTGCAACGGATTTTTCTATATGCTGTTACAATTACGGTAAAATTTGACTAGAAAGTCAAAAACAGATCGCGGACGCGTGGTCGAGAATGAATTGAGGGAGCATTCTATGAATAAATCTAGCTGGAAATTTCTGGCAGGCGGCCTGCTGGCAACAGGGTTATTAACAACACCAGTTTCTGCTCAGAACAAGAGTATTAAATCATATCAGTTTGAGTCCAGTTTTGACGATGCCTTATTTGATTTAAAAGAGGCGCTGACCAATAAAGGCCTTGTTGTAGACAATGTGGCACGCGTGGCAAAAATGCTTAATCGTACAGCAAAAGATATCGGGGCCACCAAAACCATTTATAAAAACGGCATGGTTATTGAGTTTTGTTC
This sequence comes from Hyphomicrobiales bacterium, assembly GCA_026996935.1. Taxonomy (GTDB): domain Bacteria; phylum Pseudomonadota; class Alphaproteobacteria; order Rhizobiales; family Aestuariivirgaceae; genus JALWJW01. The sequence continues at coordinate 8,809 of JALWJW010000193.1, read as the reverse complement.
AGCCACGCTTTCGCGCCGCGCGATGGAAGCTGACCCGCTTAATATGGCATTTTGCCCCTATTCCATGTTCGTTTACGAAACCGTTGCAGAACCGGGAAAGGTCACTGTTGGGTATAAAATCCTTGAAGGTGCCAGCGATGCCAAATCAAAAAAAGCACTTGATGCCGTCAACAAGATTATGGACAGCATGGTGCGTGAAACTGTCGGTTTAGAGTAAATCTTAATTTCGCTTTGAAAAAAAGGCGGGTTAAATAGCCCGCCTTTATTTTATTCTGAATGGTGTGCGTCGTTACGCTGGCTGATACTTACCAATCACATGACGCAAAGCACCATAAGGAAGCAACATCGCCAAAGCGACCAGAGACTTGACCGCATAATCACCTACGGCAAGCGAGATCCAACGCGGAGTTTCAACACTGAACAATCCAAGTAGCGGGGCACTTTCGATCAAGAAAGGAATGTTTTCCCCAAGCATAACGAACATGGCGGCAAAGGCCAATGAGAAGAATATGATTGTATCAAGCGATGAACCGATAAATGAAGAAACCAACGGCGCGCGCCACCATGTGCCTTGACGCAAACGGTTAAATACAAACACATCCAACAATTGAGCCACCAGAAAAGCCGTGCCTGAAGCAATCGCTATACGGACAGGAATTGGTTGTTCCAACCAGCCCCAGGCTTTAAGCAATGGAGCTAAAAAGGTCATATAACTGATTGCGACTGTAAAGCCGACAATGACAACAATACGGGCCTTTTTCGGTCCAAAGGTACGGTTGGTTAAATCAGTAATAAGGAATGCAGCGGGGTATGTAAACGCACCCCACGTCAGTATATCGGCAAGATTATAATTGCCGATCATCACTTGAACAGGAAACTGCACCAGATAGTTTGAAGCAACGACAATAATGATCATCGCAGCGACAAGAACTGTCAGTGTTAAGTTTTTCATTTCAGTTCCCTATTCAAGTCCCAGTTCAATAATGAATGATGACCTAATCAGCCAACTTAGCCAACAATTTCGTCTTCGCTAAAGCATTGAGCGATTTCAATTGCAGCATTTTCTTCGCTGTCTGAGCCGTGAACCGAGTTGGCTTCAATGCTTTCAGCAAATTCAGCACGAATTGTACCAGCTTCGGCATCAGCAGGGTTTGTTGCGCCCATGATTTCACGGTTTTTTGCAACAGCATCTTCACCTTCAAGTACCTGGTGAACAATTGGGCCAGAAATCATAAATTCAACAAGGTCGTTGAAGAAAGGGCGATCTTTATGAACACCGTAAAATTCTTCTGCTTGTTCTTTTGTCCACTGGACGCGCTTTGAAGCAACAACACGAAGACCAGCGTCTTCAAATTTGGCAATGATTTTGCCTGTTAGATTGCGTTTTGTTGCGTCTGGTTTAATCATAGAGAAAGTGCGTTGAACCGCCATGGTCTTATTCCTTTAAATTTTGGTATGAGGGATGATTGTTTGGGCGGGTTATACCCTTGAGTGGGCAAAACCACAAGCAAAGAAACAATATGCAAAATGCCACAGCGTATCAGATACAAAAAACGCTCGTTACAAAAGCAACGAGCGCTTAATAAAGTTTATGGTGTTTATCGAATTAGCGAAGCAAAGGCGTAACCCGTCTTACCGTTACACGGCGGTTTTCTGCTGCGGCTTGCTGGGTTGGAATTTTCAAATACCTTTCACCCAAACCAACCGTGAGTAATGCGCTTGGCGGAATCAGATAATATTTGGTCAAAGCATCTTTAACCGCACGCGCACGTTGGCGTGACAATTTAAGATTATAAGCATCCGAACCAACAGCATCTGTATGACCTTCAATCTGAAACACTTCATATGGGCGAGCAGCCAAAATGCGTTCGATGGTCACGGCCATACGGTCAAGCTCGTCAACTTCTTCTTCTCTTACCCAATACTCATTGAAACCAAAATTAATCGTATCAATATCAATACCACCAAATCGTCTGGTCAATTCCGGACGTTGAACAAGTTCATCGCGGCTGTATTTGCGGGCATATGAACGGCCATCACCTGCTAAAAACTGGCGGCGGATCATACGATCATTGGCCTCAGCGCCGCTAATATCGCTGCCTTGTGGCAATCTTACTGTTGGATCGACATTAAACCGTAGGCGACCTTGCTGACGCAATTGAGCCAATTGTTGACGGCGGCGCTCACGTGCGGCAAACAAGCGGGCGCGTTTTTCAGCCCGATCAGCGGTAATCATACGCTTAATCTGATTGATTTGAGTGCGTGGCAGTGGCGCATAGAGCAACACTTTACGCGCATCTTTAATACGGCGACGCAATTGGCGATTGTTTAATTGGTCTGCCCTGCGATAATCGTTCAATAAACGCTGAGCAATTGCCGCTAAATCACCGCCAGCTTGCGAGGGCTGACCATAGCCACCATTATTAGAGCCACCATTATTTGGATTATATTGAGCCGCTATTCGGCGGCGAAGCTCGCGGCGGTCATTTGCCAGTTTTCGAGACAGGCGAGCGCGGGTATTCTGCCCAATATCTGAACGGCGTAACTGACGGCGCAATTCGCCAACCCTGCTGCGCAATTGACTATCTGATAAATTTCGTGCCGGACGGCGATCGTTAAGAACAATTGAAATACGATCCAGATTACCATTGCCAGCCGAACCATTACCAGAGGAATAACCACGACGACGATCATATTCGGCCCGATCACGGCTGCGCATTAAACGGGCTTGGGCTTTTAACCGTCTGGAAACACCATAAGCATCGATCAACCGTTCAAGACGAGCCATGCGACGTAATAATTGCGCATCACTGAGTGCGCGTGATGAGCGCTGGTCATTCAATACAGATGTTATGCCCGCAGGTTGGCCTTGTGGTTGGCCCTGCCCGATATTACGGCGGCGCTGGCGCTCCCTACGGTCACGGTCACGCATAATGCGGGCTTGTCTTTTCCAGCGCGGTGAAACATTTCTCGCATCAATAATCCTTTCAAGCTTTGACAAGCGGCGCAATAATTGTGCATCAGTTAAAGAGCGTGAAGAACGTCGATCATTCAACACACGAGAAAAATCTCCCGGGTAATTTCCTGTGCTTATCCCGCTGTTACCGCCTGCGCGCCGACGATCCAGTTCAGCCTGATCGCGCGCGCGCATTAAGCGGGCTTTGCGTTTGAATTTTTTCTTAATCCCTCGCGCATCAATGAGGCGTTCTAACCGCGTCATACGGCCAAGCAATTGCGAATCATTTAGCGAACGCGGATTACGCTGGTCATTTAAGACGGCTAGTAGACTGGCACCATTTGCGCCCGTATTACCATTATTTGTATTACCGCCATTGGCATTGCTTCTGCGGCGCAATTCAACGCGCGCATCCTGGCGCATTCTACGCGCTTTTGAGACGTGACGTTGGCGTGAATTAGGATTACGTATAATCTGCTCCAACTTGGAAATACGATTCCGAAGTTGTTGTCTGGTGAGTGAATTTAAAGGGCGACGATCATTTAAAACAGCCAGATTGCTAACATTTTGTCCGCCATTGTTGCCATTATTGGCTGCGGCATCTCTACGGCGCTGTAATTCAGCCCGATCAGAAGCACGATAAGTTCGCGCTAATCGTTTCCATTTCTTTTTCACCCCGCGGGCATCAATAACCCGTTCTAATTTGGTTAAGCGCTGGCGCAATTGAGCATCGCTCAATCTTCTTGGGTTTTGATAATTGTGCAGAACGGTTAAAATATCGCCACTATTAGCACCGCCATTGTTGGCACCGCCGCCATTACTGACACGCAAACCGCGTCTTCTAATTTCAGCCTTAACCAATGGAAGCTTTTGCCGTGCACCGTTTCGCACCTGCACAGGCAAAGATCGTTTATTTGCAAAAAGTGTCAATTGCCTGTGCAGCGCCAAAAGTGAATTATTAGGCAAGGACCGAATACGTTGGGGTGTATAATTATCAAACCCTGATCTGACTTGAGGATTCACCACGGCTTGCGCGGCTATTGGAGAATAAGAAAACCCTGAGACAAGGCCCGTTAAAACAAGCGCCCCAAACCCGTAGCGAATTTTTTGTAACATCATAGAGATAAAACACCTTTTACTTAAGTAACAATCTGTAAGATTTGGGTGTGAGAACACACCCCCCGGATATATCAAGCATACAAAAACCAAGATGAACGCAATATGAACCATTTCCATCAGTTTGACACTGTAATTCTCTAAATTTACAAATTTTCCAGCCCTGAATAATGTGCTGTTTAATTCCCGTTTTGTTTACCTAAATGAAATTGTCTGCTGATAACGTTCCGTCAACAGTTCAGCAATTTGGGAAAAATTTATGTTTAATTCAGCCGATGCAACAAAGCCAATTCCAGCAATCATCAAATTTAATGATGGGCGTTCCCAGTATGGCAATATTATCATTGCAATGAACTCTGATTTACCGCGCACCTTAAATGGTGAAGGTAAGTTCCTTGAATTTGAACTCTCCAATGGCCAAAAGTCTTTTATTTGCAAAAGCGCGATTGCCGAAGCCCTGCCCAGCGACATTCCTAAAGTAAAAAAGCTGGCTGCGGTTTCTGACAGTGATGAAGAATTCAATCCGTTTCAGGTTTTAAAAATCGCCCCCGGTTCACCCATTCAAGAGATCCAGCGGGCCTATCATGACCGTGCAAAAATGTATCACCCGGACAGATTTGCTAATACGGAACTGCCTGCCGAAATGGCCAGATATGCCGAAAATATGTCGCGCCTTATTAATGCAGCCTTCCAAATTCTAAACGCCCAAGCATCAATTGAGACAGGAACGACACCCACCGCGGCCCCTGTTCAGCAACCGGTTAATGGGTAAAGCCTAGCCATAACGGCCAAAATTCGTCCGTTTACGGCTATAATATTTAGTAATGATTTTGTTTATCATTTCTATTTTTTTACACTTTGTTTGCTTTGTCTTTTTACCAGCCTGATAGATCGCCAGCTTATGGTAGTGATCAACCAAGGCGGAAAAAAAGCGAGTAAATGAGATGTTTAATTCAGAAGAACGCGTCAAGCACATTCAAGTTGCCATGACTTTATCAGACGGGCGCAAGCTTGATGGCAAACTTATAATACCTGAAACATCCAACCTTTTGCGGACATTAAATGGGGATGGCAAATTTACTGTTTTTGTTGCTCATAATGGCGATCATAAGCTTATTGCAAAATCTTCTATTGTTGAAGCCAATGAAAAACAACGCAAACCGGCAAAAGCTTTATCACCCAACAATGATAATGGTTTTGATCCTTATAAAGTTTTAAACATTCCTCATGATGCAAACAGTCAGATGATCGAATCTCAATATAAGAAGTTATCACGCAGCTATCACCCGGCGCGCTATACACACGTTGAAATGCCGCCAGAAATTGCTGAATATGCGCTCGAAATGCACAATTTAGTCGAGCAAGCTTATTTGTCTTTGATCGAACAGGTCGAAATTGTTGCCTAAACCGATATTGCCTGTGCGCTAACTCTTGCCTCTTATTGTTCCATAGGATAACCATAGCCGCGATATATACCTTTTTGAGACGGGGCCTTTGGGCCATATTTTCGCGATATGCTGCATATTAATGACCTAACCTACCGCGTTGATGGACGCTTATTGATCGATCACGCGACTGTTGCTTTGCCAAACGGCCAGAAAGTTGGTCTGGTCGGGCGAAACGGCACTGGCAAATCCACCCTGCTCAAACTCATTCTGGGCAAATTGCAAAGCGAAACAGGTACTATTTCTATTCCGCGACGGGCAAAAATCGGTACTGTTGCACAAGAAGCTCCTTCAGGTGATACATCTTTGCTTGATACCGTGTTGATGGCTGACCTGGAGCGTGCCGACTTGATGGACGAAGCTGAAACTGCCCAGGACCCGATGCGCATTGCCGACATTCACACCCGATTGGGTGATATTGATGCTCACACGGCCCCTTCACGCGCGGCAACAATTTTATCAGGTCTTGGTTTTTCAGAAACCGAGCAAGAAGCAGGTTGTTCATCGCTTTCTGGCGGGTGGCGCATGCGGGTGGCCCTGGCGGCAGCATTGTTTGCCGCGCCTGATGTCTTGCTGCTTGATGAACCAACCAACTATCTCGACCTTGAAGGGGTAATCTGGCTTAAGCAATATTTGCGTAATTATCGCAATACCGTTCTGATCGTCTCGCATGATCGTGACTTATTGAATGAAGCGGTGACGGGCATTGTGCATTTAGATCAACATAAACTGACCTATTATCAGGGCAATTATGATGACTTTGAGCGCATGCGCCGTGAAAAGCAGGCGCTGCAATTAAAGCTTAAAAAGAAGCAGGACGATCAACGCCGCCATATGCAGGCCTTTGTCGATCGCTTTCGCGCTTCTGCAAATAAAGCAACACAGGCACAATCGCGCCTGAAAGCCCTGGCAAAGCTGCAACCGATTGCCGATATTGTTGAAGAGCGTTCGGCCAGTTTTCATTTTCCAAAAGCTGAAAAAATCCTCAATCCGCCGTTGGTACGGTTCGAAAACGCTTCAGTTGGCTATGAGCCGGACAAGCCTATTCTACGCGATATAAATTTACGTATTGATGGCGATGACCGCATTGCTTTGCTGGGGGCAAATGGCAACGGTAAATCAACCTTTGCCAAGCTTTTGTGTGGGCGTTTGCAGCCGCAAGAAGGCCATATGCGCAATCACAAAAAGCTTGATGTCGCGTACTTTGCCCAACATCAGTTGGATGAGTTGGACCCTGAGCTTACGCCCTATGATTACTTTAACAAGCTAATGCCTGACAAAACCATGGCCCAGCGCCGGGCAAAACTGGGGCAATACGGGTTTGGCCATGAACATGCCGATACTAAATGCGGCAAGCTTTCGGGTGGTGAAAAGGCACGGCTGCTGTTTGCTCTTGCCTCATTTCACGGGCCGCATATTCTGGTTCTCGATGAACCAACCAACCACCTTGATGTTGATGCACGCGAAGCCTTGATCCACGCGATCAACAGTTTTGAAGGCGCGGTAATTCTGATCTCTCACGATCGCCATTTAATTGAAACCTCAGTTGATCGTTTATGGCTTATTCGCGAAGGTGGCGTGCACCCTTTTGACGGTGATCTTGATGATTATACCCGTATCATTCTTGAAGATGCCAAGCTGGCGCGTAAGCAGAAAAAAATTGCTGAACGTGGTGGCAAAAAAACCGTGCCGCAAGCGGATTTAAAACAAGACCGTAAAAACCGCGCCCTGGCGCGGGACAGCTTATTGCCCATGAAAAGCAAGGTACAAAAAGCTGAAAATGCAATAAAAAAACTGCAAGACAAGTTAGTGATTATCGACCGCGCTTTAGCCGTTCCCACCCTATATAAGAACGATCCCAAGCAAGCCGAAGAATTTTCAAAACTTCGGGCGAAACTTGTGGGCGATATTGAAGTGGCTGAAAATAAATGGTTATCGCTAAGCGAAGAACTTGAAGCCCTTAAATCCTTATAAGACAGTTGTTGAACGCACTTATTTTTCAGCTTTCAGCTTTTTCAAGCCTTCATTTGCCGTTTTTAATTCCGGGTTGATTTTCAGCGCTTTTTCAAAAAGCTTTTTGGCTTCTTGTTTACGACCTGTTCGAGCGTAAATATGGGCAAGCGTATCTAAAAACTCAGCAACATCCGGGTCCAGTTTTACCGCTTTTTCAGCATCAGGTAATGCAAGTTGGTCTTTACCTAAAAGATATAAATCCCATGCCCGCAAATTTAAAGCATCGCTGTCTTTGGGGTTTAATTTAAGTAGACGATCCAAAAGGCCAATCGCCTTGTTATATTTTTTTTGATCATCATAATAATAAGCAAGATTGTAAATGGCGTCCTGATTCTTCGGGTTCAGGTCGAGCACTTTTTGAGTGATTTCAATCGCTTTTTCCGTCTGCTTCATATCACCATAAACATTGCCTAAATCCAGTAGAACACCCTGATCTTTAGGAGCAAGCTTGTTGGCTGTTTGCAGACTTTTAAGCGCCAGTTCATATGCTTTCAGTTTGCTATAGGTCAAACCGAGATAACGGTGGGCATCGGTTATTTTAGGATTGAATTTAATCGCCTCCAAAAGACTGGACTGGGCCTTTTTGTATTGCTTTATCTTATACAAAGATATGCCGCGATTGCTCCAAACATAGGCCGCATCATCAGCATTTCCCAAACTTATGGCCGTGGAAAAGTCTTTGATCGCTTTTTCGTGCTTGCCTGACTGGGCCAATAAATACCCACGATAATAATAGGCATTTGCGTATTTGGGCATTAATTCCACCGCTTTATTATAATCTGCCAGAGCATAGGCATTTTGCCCGTTTTTTTCATAAGCATCGCCGCGATAATAATAAGCAATCCCGTAATAAGGGTTTAGTTTTATTGCCTCATCAAATTGCGCAATAGCTTGTTTGTACTTTCCCTCATCCATTAACAATCGCCCCAGATTGTGGCGGACAATGGAGTTTTTGGGATCAAGAAAGATCGCTTTTTTCAAATCTTCATGGGCTTGGGCGTATTGTTTTAATACCCGATAATCAACCGCGCGATTTGACAGCGCCCCGACATATTTTGGATTCAGACTCAAGGCTTTGGTGAACGCTTTAATGGCTTGCTGGCGTTTTCCGGCATGAGATAAAATAACGCCTCGATGATTATACGGACGGGCATAATTCGGATTGAGTTTTATAGCCTGGTTAAAATCAGCCATGGCGCGTTTATGGTCGCCTGCCTGAAAATAGGCCCAACCTCGATGGTCATAGCTTTCAAAATGCTTGGAGTTGAGTTCTATTGCA
>JALWJW010000192.1 GCA_026996935.1 Hyphomicrobiales bacterium | reverse complement strand
GCCATTACCAAAGGCCTTAACGGGCAAGCTATGACTGAAGTTGGCTTACTTAAAGAAGCTGGCGCAGTTGCCATAACCGATGGCCTTAAAGGGGTCAAAGATGCTGCGTTACTGCGCACAGCCATGTCTTATGCCAATACGTTTGATATGTTGGTGGTTCAGCATGTTGAAGAAAAAAGCCTTGCCAACGGTGTGATGAATGCAGGTGAGCGTTCAACGCGTTTAGGACTACCGGGCATCCCTGCCCTTGCTGAAACAATTATGCTTGAGCGTGATTTGCGTTTGGTTGAAATGACTGGCGCGCGGTATCATGCGGCTCAAATTTCCTGCTCTGCATCACTTGATGTGATGCGCCGTGCCAAGGTAAAGGGTTTGCCTGTTTCGTGTGGTGTGTCGGTCAATCATCTGACATTGAATGAAAATGATATTGGTGCGTATCGCACCTTCTTTAAGCTTTCACCGCCACTGCGCGCCGAAGAAGAACGCCAGGCTCTGGTTGAAGGTGTCGAAGATGGAACGATTGATATTATCATTTCCGGTCACAATCCGCAAAGCGCTGATACCAAACGCCTTCCTTTTGCCGAAGCCGCATTTGGTGCCATTGGTCTGGAAACCTTGTTTGCCGTTGGTCTTTCATTGGTTCACGCTGGTGATTTAACACTTAAACGCTTAATCGAGGCGATGTCTTATGCGCCGGCTAATTTACTAGAACTTGAAGCTGGCAAACTTTTACCCGGGCGACCTGCAGATTTTGCCATAGCCGATCTGGAAACATCCTGGCAGGTTGAAAATGATAAACTTCGGTCTTTGTCTAAAAACACACCTTTTGAGCGGCGCTCGCTTGAAGGACGAATTTGCGAAACAGTTGTTGCAGGTCGCAGCGTCTTTACTTACAATTAGTTCCTATGATTGAAATTGCTTTATTATTCTTTGTCATAGGTTACTTTTTCGGCTCTGTCCCTTTTGGTTTGCTAATCACCAAACTGGCAGGCAAAGGCGATGTGCGCGATATTGGCTCTGGCAGTATCGGGGCGACAAATGTTTTACGCACTGGTTCTAAAAAACTTGCCGTAGCCACATTATTGGCTGATCTTTTAAAAGGTGCTATTCCTGTTTTAATCGGGGTTTATTTTGGCGGCATGGTGATTGGTGCCGCGGCCGGGTTCGGTGCTTTTATCGGACACATCTTTCCCATCTGGCTAAAATTTAAAGGCGGTAAAGGTGTTGCCACATATCTTGGCGTTTTATTCGGGCTTTATTGGCCATTAGGCATTGTGTTTGCAGTTTCCTGGCTGGTTACGGCCTATTTTAAAAGAATTTCCTCCTTGTCAGCATTGGTTGCGGTTTATGTTGTTGCATGTTTCGGGTATTTTTTGTCTGGAATTTATCTGGCTGGCTATCTCGCCGTATTGGCGGCCATCATTTATTATGCTCACCGTGAAAATATCTCACGCTTAATTGCTAAAACGGAACCAAAAATATCATTCGGTTCTTCGGATAAATCCAAAACACCTACTGACTCATGAATGATGGGACTTTAAGTTTTCAGGAAAAGCGCGATTGGCTGCAACTGATCCGAAGTGAGAATGTTGGTCCTGCGACTTTTTTTAAACTGATTGCAAAATTTGGTAGTGCAAAAGCGGCTCTTTCTGCGCTGCCTGATATTGCGGCGCGTGGCGGGGCAAAGCGCCCAATCAAAATTTGTCCGCAGGAAACAGCCGAGCAAGAGCTAAACTATGCCGAACACATTGGGGCTGATTTAATTGCCTCTTGTGAAAGCCGTTTTCCTACCCTTCTGCAACAAATTGATGGTGCGCCGCCGCTCATTTACACAAAAGGGAACAATGCCCTTTTCGAAAAACCATGTATTGCTCTTGTGGGGTCGCGCAATGCTTCGGCCGTGGGGCGGAACTTTTCGAGAGATTTGGCTAGCGCTTTAGGCAAGGCCGGGTATATCACTGTTTCAGGTTTGGCGCGCGGTATTGATACCAGTGTGCATCAAGCCAGCCTTGAAACGGGTACCATCGGGGTTATTGCAGGTGGCATAGATGTGTTTTATCCGCCTGAAAACCATGACTTACAAAACGAGATGAGTGAGCACGGACTGGTTGTGACGGAAATGCCCGCAGGCACGCGTCCGCAAGCGCGCCACTTTCCGCGCCGCAATAGGATCATTTCAGGTCTTTGTGTGGCAACGATTGTGATTGAGGCTGCCACACGTTCCGGGTCACTCATTACTGCGCGGTTGGCCAATGAGCAAGGTCGGGAAGTTTTTGCGGTACCTGGTTCCCCCATGGACCCGCGTGCAGGTGGTACAAACAAGCTCATCCAGGACGGCGCGACAATCATCACATCCACTCAAGATGTCATTGCTGGGTTGGAGCTTTTGGGCAATCGTCAAGTTGAACAAACAAATTTGTTTGGTGGCGTGGCCGAAGAAGCTAATTTTGCGATAATGGATGATGATGTAGCAGGTGATCTGCTTCAGCAGGTTTCATCACTGCTTAGCCCGACACCAACATCGATTGATGATTTGGTACGTGAAACAGGGGCAAGTGTGCAGGCGGTGCAATCTATATTGCTGGAGCTTGATTTAGCAGGACGGCTTGAACGCCACACTGGCCACCGTGTTTCTATTCTTTAAAAATCTCTAACTATAAACTACCCACCAAAGGGGCGCATGATGAGAACCATCGTGGCATGAGCATCTTGGTCCGTGTTATTGGCAATTGCGTGTTGTTCATCGCCGCGATACCTGATGGATTCGCCCTGCTTTGCCACTTTGGTTTCACCGCCACAGGTGACGGTTAACTCGCCTTTTGTGATGTATAAATGCTCAACAGTGCCGCCCTGATGTGGGTCTGAAACCAATACACCGCCCGCTTTTGCATTGAAATCATACCATTGCACATGCTCGACCAGATTTAGCGGGCCCGTGATGGCCAAGCGGCATAAGCCATCTTCGCTTTCAAGAATGGGAATAGCCGCTTTAGTTTGGTGCTCGATAAAATTGGCGGTGCTGGTTTGTTTAAGTACCTCGTCAACCGTGGTGTCTAATGCCTTTGACAGTTTTTGAACCGTACCAACTGTTGGGTTGGTTTCGTTGCGTTCAATCTGTGAAATGATTGATTTTGCCACGCCTGAATGTTCTGACAAATCGCCCAAAGACATATTATAGGCTTTGCGCAAACGCTGAATGGCATTGCCCAGTTCAGGTCCAATATCTTGCTTAGGCTTCTTCATTATGCCATTTCTCCGTTTAAATCTGCAATCAGGTCGGCTTCATCTTCAAGTCCGACTGATAAGCGCAATGTTGAGTCCGTGATGCCCATTTCAGCGCGGGCCTCTTCATCAACGGCACGATGGGTTGTGCTTGCTGGGTGAGTAATCAAAGATTTAGAATCGCCTAGGTTATTTGAAATGTCGATAACCGAAAGCTTGCTCATGAGATCAAATGCGGCTTGCTTTCCCCCTTTAACCTCGAATGCCACCAAGGTGCCACCACCAGACATTTGTTTTTTATAAAGATCATGTTGGGGATGTGATGGCAAAGCGGGATATAATACTTTGCTGACATTGCTATGGTTTTCTAAAGCTTTGGCGATTGCATGTGCCGTTTGGCTTTGGGCACTTACGCGCAATTTCAACGTCTCTAAACCTTTGAGCATCACCCAGGCATTAAACGGCGACAGAGACGGACCAGTATGCCGCAACATGGGTTTAAGCTGATCTTCTTTGAACTTCTCGCTTGAAAGAATGGCGCCACCTAAAACACGGCCCTGCCCGTCAATGTGTTTTGTGCCAGAATACACCACCACGTCAGCGCCCAGTTCCATTGGTTTTTGCAAGATTGGTGTGGCAAATACATTATCGACCACAAGGATTGAATTTGCATTGTGAGCAATGTCGGCAACGGCCTTAATATCAATAAGTTCAAGCGTTGGATTTGATGGGGTTTCTAAAAAGAATGCCTTGGTGTTTGGTTTAACAGCAGCCTGCCACGCGGAAAGGTCTGTGCCATCAACCAATGTGAAATCAACGCCAAAACGCGGAAGAATATTGGTGATAATTTGATAACACGATCCGAACAACGCTTTAGCCGCAACAATATGATCG
>JALWJW010000191.1 GCA_026996935.1 Hyphomicrobiales bacterium | reverse complement strand
TTTTTCCCGGATGACTTTGCTGAAAAAGCGCTTAATGCGACAAAGACAGATTTGGCTAAATTTGTTGAAAAACACATTCCCAGTGATCTTCTTGGTAAAGTGCGCGCCATTCACGGCACCATTTATAAACGCATTCTGGTTAATGCTGATGAAATGGATTGTGACTTGATCGTGATTGGTTCGCACCGTCCTGAAAAGGCTGATTATCTGCTTGGCCCTAATGCCGCACGTGTTGTGCGCCACGCCAATCAATCGGTTTTTGTTGTGCGTTAAACCTAATGATTGAACAAAACAAAAAAGCCGCAGCGTTGGTTCGTTGCGGCTTTTTTTATTTTATTGGTTTTTATGGACGTGACAGCCCTAAAATGAAAAATCACGATAAAGCCATGAAATGTCGCCACCCCATAAACCTTTATACAACTCCAGATACTGGTCAGACTGAGTTTGTCGCCGTTCCATCATCTCATCAAGAACATTGAGGAACTGGGTTTCCTGATAGCCTTTACAGCCTTGAACATTGCGCCGCTCCAACCCCACTCGCGAAAGCTTTAAGGTTTCTTTGGCAATGGTGCACACACAGCGGCCATCAATTTGCGCATCCAAACCTTTAACAGGCACATCGTTGCGTAGTTTTATAATATCCTCAATGGGCCAATCTTTAACCAATTGCCAGGCGCTCTCTAAAATGCCGCTATCATAAAGCAAGCCAACCCAATAAGCCGGCAACGCACTCAGCATTCGCCAGGGGCCACCATCGGCACCGCGCATTTCCATGAATTGTTTAATGCGTACTTCCGGGAAAATGGTGGTTAAATGGCTTTCCCAATCATCTACAGTAGGTTTTTCACCGGGAAATTGTGGCAGTTTTCCTTCAAGGAAATCCCGAAAGCTTTCGCCTGAAACATCGTGATAAATACCGTTGCGATAAACAAAGTACATCGGCACATCAAGCGCATAATCGACCCATTGTTCAAATCCAAATCCTTCTTCAAACACAAATGGCAAAATGCCGGCACGTTCATTGTCGGTGTCGGTCCAGATTTGTGAACGAAACGACTGATACCCATTGGGTTTGCCCTCGGTAAAGGGGGATGTGGCAAATAAAGCTGTTGCGATGGGTTGCAATGCCATTGAGGTGCGCAATTTTTTGACCATGTCGGCTTCATCGCTAAAGTCGAGGTTAACTTGAATGGTACAAGAGCGAAACATCATATCACGGCCATATTTGCCCTTTTTAGCCATATATTCGCGCATAATTTTATAGCGCCCTTTAGGCATAATCGGCACATCTTCAAGTTTGTTTAACGGGTCAAATCCAACGCCTAAAAAGCCAATTCCTAACGGGTCGGCAATTTCGCGTACTTGCATAAGGTGGTCATGGACTTCTTCATAAGTGTCATGAATATTTTCTAGCGGCGCACCGGAAAGCTCAAACTGTCCACCCGGTTCCAGCGAAATAGAACCATTGCCATTTGGTGCCAGTAAGCCAATTATATGGTCGCCCTCCATTAAAGGTGTCCAATGAAAGCGATCGCGAAACCCTTCCAATATGGCCTTGATTGAACGCTCACCCTCATAAGGTACACGTTCTAATGTATCGCTCAAAAACGGAAATTTTTCGTGCTCGGTGCCAATACGCCACTGCTCTTTGGGTTTGCAGCCGCGCTCAAGTGCGTATATCAGGTCATCACGGGATTCAATCAGTGGAGAGGTTTGGAGTACCACGGCTGTCTGTCCTTAATTTTTATTGTATATTCATGTAAGCCCGCCTTACGCATTTCGCAACAACAAAAATGTAAATGACGAACTTACCAATCGCCAATTGTTGCCTGCAATAACGCCAAAGCGGCAACAGCAGCGGTATCAGCGCGCATAATACGCGGGCCCAGAGAAATCGCTGTCACAAAATCTTGTTCCAATAACAATGCGCGTTCCTGCTCACTAAATCCACCTTCTGGCCCTACAAGCAGGGCAGTGGGCTGGTCTTTAAAACCAGAAATGGTTTCAATAGGGGAACAACTTTTAGCGCTTTCGTCACAAAACAGTAATTGGCGTGTCGGCCCGCTGTCAGTTGGCCAGTCGCTAATGACTTTAGGTAATTTTTCCGGTTCCAAAACCTGTGGAAGACAAACCAGATTACACTGCTCAGCCGCCTCAATGGTATTGGCTACCAGGCGATCAAATTTAAATCTTTTGCCCTGGGTGAACTCAGTAAAAACAGGACGAATGCGACCTGCACCCATTTCGGTTGCTTTTTGCGCCATGTAATCAAGCCGCGCGGTTTTAAGCGGGGCAAACAAATAGTCCACATCGGGCAAGGTTTGCGCATCGCGTAATTTTTCGTTGCAAACCACCAAAGCCCCCCGCTTTGAAATTTTCTCTATGGTGCAAAGCCATTCCCCATCTTGCCCGTTAAACAGGCGCACATGATCTTGTGTTGAAAGGCGCATGACGCGGTTTAAATAATGGCCATGGTCAGCCGATAAGGCAGCCGCAGTGTTTTGCCCAAGGGGTTGATCGACATAAAGGCGCGGTATTCTTTTTAAGTTAAGCTTCATGCCATATCGATAACGAAGGTTTTTGTTTCGATCAAGGCCTTGCCATCAAACCCTATGTCGTTAAACCTTATGTCACCAAACTTTAAACAAGACAAAATACCAGCAATCGGTGATTGTAAAACCAGCCAATTAGGTTTAAACCCCTTTGCCTATGACAGGAGAAAATAAAATCTCGCCAATTGACTTGGGTGATGCTGACTTGAGCGACACCAAAGTTGCTGATGCGCATGACCGTCATTGGGTTGATACCATCTTGATGAAGAGCTTGCGCCCTTATGCGCGACTTGCACGGTTTGAACGTCCAATTGGTTGGTGGTTGTTGTTGATCCCCGGGTGGATTGCCATAGCCATGGCGCAAATCCCTTCTGGTGGCGGGCTTGTTGATGTGCGCTTGTTAGTGTTATTTCTAATTGGTGCTATAGCCATGCGCGGGGCAGGGTGCACCTTTAATGATATTGTCGATCGCGAATTTGATGGCAGAGTAGAGCGCACAAAATTGCGTCCGATCCCAAGTGGTCAGGTTACGGTTAAACAAGCCATCGTCTTCTTAATTGGTCTGTCCCTCATCGGACTGGCAGTGTTGTTGCAATTGTCTAAAACCTCAATTTGGCTGGGTGTTGCCTCACTGATACTTGTCGTTATTTATCCGTTTATGAAACGTTTTACCTATTGGCCTCAGGTTTTCCTTGGCTTGGCCTTTAACTGGTCAGCTTTGGTTGGCTGGGCAGCGGTGCAAAATAATCTGGCCCCCAGCGCATGGTTGATCTGGTTAGGCGGCATTTTATGGACCCTTGGGTATGATACAGTTTATGCCCACCAGGACAAAGAAGACGACATCCGAATTGGGGTAAAATCAACAGCCTTAAAACTTGGCGATGCAACTGGCAAATGGCTCATCGGCTTTTTTGCTGGCGCGTTGGTCTTGTTTGATCTTGCCGGCTGGCTGGCAGGCGCGGGGGTAATTTTTCATATCTCCATTGCCTTGGCCGCCGCCCACAGTGTCTGGCAACTTGCCCGTTTAGATATTAACAACCCCGAAAGTTGTTTGGAAATATTTAGAGCCAACCGAAACTTTGGCTTGATCATATTTTTTGGTACGATCATAGATAGCTACATGCTATCGCTAACCTGAAGGCTCAAATAAAATAAAGGATTTCCCGTGCCAGATAACGCAACTGATACTCTATTTGATATTGCTGCCAGCCTTGTTGAGGGGGCAAAAAAAGCAGGGGCCAGTGATTGTGATGTCGTTGCAGTAAATGGCGTGAGTTCATCGCTTCAGGCCCGCAATGGAGAACTTGAAACCACTGAACGCTCTGAAGGCATTAGTGTTGGTTTGCGGGTTTTTATAGGCGAAACAGGAAATTTGTCACAAGCCATGGTGACAGCAAGTCGCTTTACTGAACAAGATAAGAAAGACCTGATAGAGCGCGTTGTCGCGATGGCTAAAATTGCCCCGCACGATCCATTTGCGGGCTTGGCGACCTCGGATCAATTGGCCACCACAGTGCCTGATCTCAATATTTGTGACGAGGCTTTTCCGTCAACTCAGGAATTA